>JAILRZ010000087.1 GCA_024697845.1 Eubacterium sp.
TGCGTTCTTCGACTTTTGAAACGGGAGCGGTTTCCCGTTTCAAAACATTGCTTCGCAAAGCACGCTCCTTCGGAGCTGGTCATATACGAAAACAGAACGCTTGATGCGTTCTGTTTTCTATAAATAACCTAAAGTTTTCACAATAAATATAACCGCTGTCAATGTGAAGGCAGAACATAGAGTCGCCAGAACCACTACCGAGCTAGTTAAAGTTCCTTCACTCTTCATACTTTTTGCCATAATAAAGCAACTTGGCGTAGTCGGTGAACAAAGCATAATGATAATTGCCATCAGTTTTTCATCTCGAAATCCCAATTGAATTGCTACCGGTAAAAAGATTGCCGCAAAACCAATCAATTTCAAGAAGGTCGCTAGCACTGCCGGGCGAAGTTCCTTCATTGCTTTTCCAAATTCGAATGCACCTCCAATAGCTAATAAAGCTAATGGTGTTGAGATTCTTGCAAAATTTCCAAGGGTATTATCAATGACTTTTGGAAAATCCACCTTCAACATGGAAAGTCCTACACCAATAATAATTCCGATAATAATCGGATTAGTTGCGATTCCTTTGAGTGTTGTCTTCATTGTTTTCTGCTGGATTGCGTTTTCTTCCGGACACTCCACCGTTAAAACAATTACCGAAAAAATATTGTACAAAGGAACTGCTCCGATAATCATCAACGGAACCATCCCGGTATTTCCATAAATATTTACAACAAAGGCGGCCCCCAAAACAGCTGCACTGCTTCGAAAAGATGCCTGAACAAACTCTCCAACAACTTCTTTTCGAACAAAAAATTTCGCGAAAAACCAACAACTAAAAAAACTAATGCAAGTTACTCCTGCGCAATAAAACACAAATTTCAAATCAAATTCCTGTTGAAAATCGGTATTCATCAAATCCTGAATCAACAACGCCGGTAAAGTAAGTCGAAAATTAATTTTGTTTGCCCCTTTAATAAATTCTTCCTGAATCCAACCAATTCTTTTTAGAAAATATCCTACAACAATTACAATGAACACGGGTATTGTCGCATTCAGACTATAAATAAGATTTTCCATTTCTATGCCTTCCGTTCTGCCAAAATTTTATCTCTTAATTCCACATCGAAAACACCCTTTCGAATCATATCAATTTCATACCCGTATGGTGCATAGGATTTCTTTGCATTCTCCGGATCTTTTACATATGGAGTTTCCAATATTTTCGGAATCTGTTCAAACTCTTTCATTGTAACAATTGTATGTAATCTGTCAAATCCGATTTCGCCGAATCCAAAATTTTCATGACGGTCTTTTGCTGCTCCACAGACATTTTTGCTGTCATTGATATGAAATACTGCAATCTGATCAAGTCCAAGAATTCGGTCAAATGCACTAAACACTCCACTTAAATCGTGGACAATATCATACCCGGAGTCATGTACATGACAGGTATCGAAACAAACCCGCAGGCGTTCATTATGCTGAACCCCATCATAGATTTTCGCCAGTTCTTCAAAATTTCTTCCAATCTCTGAACCTTTTCCAGCCATGGTTTCCAGTGCAATACACACCTCGCAATCCTCGTCCAATACCTGATTCAGTCCGTAAATAATCTGACGTGTGCCTGCCTCCACACCGGCTCCCACATGTGCTCCCGGATGCAACACCAGCACTTTACTTCCAATCGCTTCTGTTCTTTCCAGTTCCATTGCCAGAAACCGCTCTGCAATTTCATAAGTCTCCGGCTTTACTGTGTTTGCCAGATTGATAATATACGGTGCATGAACAATGATTTCCTGCAAATCCTGCTGCTTCATATAATCCCATGCTTCCTGAATCTTCAGCTCAGAAATCTCTTTTCTTCTTGTATTCTGCGGCGCCCCTGTGTAAATCATAAAGACATTGGCACCATAACTTTTTGCTTCTTTCGCGGAACCTAATAACATTTCTTTTCCGCTCATTCCAACATGGGATCCTATTTTTAACATTCACTCTTCCTTCACTTTCTTCTATTAGTGACAGCTGAATAGAATCAGCTTGTCCTTTTCTTTCAATTGTATTTCTCCTTTCGTCTGATCACCAGTAAACAAAACGGTTTTCCCCTCTCCATTAACATAACCGATTACAATTGCTTTCATAGTATCCGGAGAGGCTTCAAATACCGCGCGCATCAACTCAGCGGGTGAACATTTTCCTGGTATACTTCCTTTTTCAAAGAATCGTCCAACCTTCTTCACGTATAATTCTTTACTTTCAAAGGCATTTGCATTCTCTTCATCATAGGTCAGCAAATCACTATACAATTCAAACAGTGCATCCTTTTCTCCAATTTGAGTAATCATTTTACTAATGTATCGATTACTAATAATGACATTATTGACACTGTAACTATGTATTACATCATAATTCTTTGGATTCAAAGTTTCAACAATAATATCGATTCTTCCTTTTTCACTTTGACTACCTTCCATTTCTCTTGAATGTAAAATATCCTGTACGTATACCAAATAAGTAAATGCATTAGAATCCAAATCTTCCGCAACCACTTCGTCATCTGACAATATTAGAATACTAACATCTTTCCCTTTATTTTGGTCAATAAATCTATTAATTTCCTTGTCAATTTCTTCTCGATCATAAATATCTTCAACATTTGCACATCTTACATAAGGATAATCCTGATAATTGTTCATTTTATCCAGACTTTTCTTATCATCAATTACAAGAATATTCAGAATATCCTCACCTGATTTCTCTTTATTATATTTTTTTTGTTTATCATAATTCCATTCTCCGCGGAATTTATTAAATGCATCCATTAGTTCCGTCAATTTTGAATTGTGTCCCAAAATAATAATATTTCGTTGCTCCAACCAAAACTGTTGATTCAATGAAACCTTCATCGGACTAATTGTTTCACCTTTTTCCCTCACTATATCCTTTTCATGTTCCGCAATAAAATAATCAAAAACTCCATTTTCTGTTTTCATTGTAGTAACTGGAATTGCAAAATGATGTTGTTCTAAATACTCTTTCTGTTTCTTTTCTTCATCTTCTTCACTATTACTTTCCCGATAGAAGAATTCTGCTCCTTTATTTGATAACAAATCACTATATACCGTATTCAACTCCGGCATAATTGAAAACTGTGCCAGAATTTGTCCCAATACGCGATTCACTGAAACTGGAACAATGTTACACTTTCCCTTACCATTTTGTCTTTTATATTTAATTATTTTTTCCACTAGACTTAACGTCCAATCATCCTCAACTTCAACAACAATCCTCTGATGTTCTGCTGAATCAATTCCAGAAGCAATATCCGCCACCTGAATCAGTGTTTTAATGGTATCTGCATTTCCTTTTTCAAATCGTTCGATTCGTTCCTTATAATCAAATTTACACATCGAATTGGCAATATCTTTTCCTAAGATAATAATTGTCTTTGCTTTTTCCAGAGAAATATCGTTTAATTGTTTTTGCGAATAGGTATCTCCTTGTCTAACTACTATCGTAAGATTATTGCGTAGTCGATTTCTGTGAAGATAAACCCATCTTTTAAGAAAACCTTTATATTCACATTCCTCTATCAATAATCTGCCCTCTCTTGCCAATGTGTCTGCAATTCTATTGTGAATTTCTTTTTCTACTACATCTGTATGTTCACTTACTAGAACAACTATTTTTTCTTTTTTTTCACTATACAGCATATCATTTACGATTTCCGATGCCCTAGAATTCCAGTTCAAAATAACTGTATGTCTCGAAACATCCAATTTTCTGATTCCTGAATTTGCACCATCAATAAAGTTGGAAATTGAATTTGTTACGTAACCGATTACAGCACCAGTAAATGAAATCATTCCAATCAAAACAATCAGTAGACAACTGATTACTAAAATCCCACCAGCTTTTCCCAAATCTTCCACAACAAACTGAATACATCCAGCATCAAGAATCATCGATATTGTATAGAACACAGAAGCCCAAAACCCATGGTTTTTAAGGGAATCCGGTGCGAGATGAGATATAACTAATGCAGATACTCCCCAAAAGAAAATATTAAAAAACAAAATCGAAAGTAGAATGGCATGTCCTGGCTTTTTTGCAATAAAAACACTGATTAATTCTCTAATTCTTCTTCTTTTCATAATCATCACTCCTGTTCCTGTAATCAATCGTTCTTATGTTTTCAACATAAAAATTAAAATTTTCGAACTAGAATAATCCAGACAATCATAACGCTTCACCAGTTTGGCAGATTCTTTTCCTAAGCAATTGAACAAATTATTTTCATCAATCAAGTACTTCTCTGCCTGAAATAACGCTTCTTTACTGGTAAACTTCATCGCAATTTTTTTCACTACTTTTTTATCTGTTTTATTATAAATAAAAGACTTTACTTGATTTTTATCAAATTTTTCAAAAAGTCCTCCTTCCTTAACAAAATAATATAGTGAGTCGTCATTACACTCTGGGAAGGAAAAACATTTTTTTTCTCCTTCTTTGAAACTTACACCATAGTTTAATGTATGATCTTCAAAAAAATATTTATCCGGTACAAGAAAGTACCAGTAATTTCTAACATTTTTATCCGTATCGTCTCCCCATGTTGCATCAATCCAGTAATATTTTCCATCCAGTTCGACAATATTCCACGCGTGCAGTTCTTTTTTATCCTCCCGTATTACTGTACCATAAGCATAACTACAATTTATTCCTCTCTTTTTACACAAATATGCAAAAGCCATCGCATATCCGTTACAAACAGTCTTGTGTCTGATAAAAGGTCCACGCAAATCCTGATCATATGAGTTTTCTTTATATTCAGTCAAATCCAATAAAGCATTATATATTTTTTTTATTTGATTGTAGGTAGAATCCGCTTCCGAAATCTCAGACAATATTTTATCAGCACTTTTCTCTATTTTTTGGAATTGTTTCTTTGTGTCTTTTCCAACATTCATTTCAAGTCCGTTAATCTGATTCTTTACGTTTCTATAATTCTCAATCATAACCCCTTTTTCATTAAGCCAGAAAAACTCTGGGTGATCACAGGAAACTGCATAATATGCTGTCCAAAATTTCTTTTGTGATAAAGGTGTCACTGTAATCTTTTTTTGATACTTTTTACATCCATTCACAATTTGTCGATAAACTTCTTTTTGCTGATTATTTAATTGATTATAATAATCTAGACCAAGTATCTTTTCTGTAATTTCTTCTTCAGGTTCCTTTTTGGAACTATTGTCTTGAGTCGTACTTTCTTCTGAAACTTTTTCCGTAGAACGCTCCTCTTTTAAAGTCAATTCTTCACTTTCTTCTTCTGTTTTGTCCTCAGACATTTCCTTCTGATTAAAATATGTCGAACTTTCTAGTTCGACATATTCAGACAAATTGTCATAATAACCCTCCGGCCAGAATTGTTTATTCCAAAACGGTCTTAATGTAGCAAACACCATAAGAAGAATAAAGACAACTATTACTATTCTTTTAATTCTCAACTGTGCCTCCTATTTACTAAATATATTTGAAAATAAACTCCAATAATGCTTTATTTTTTTTCCCATCAATATAAGTAATTGATGAACTGTCAATGGTTTTTCCCATTTTCAGATTGATATATTGTTGTATCTCTCCCCAGCCGTTTCCACGAATCAATTTATCTTTGATTTCATTACAAACCTGCTCATTTTTAAATTTGAAGCAAATACTTTTTTCCTTTGCAATAACTGCTCGGAGTGCACGTTCTTTCATTTCTTTTAAATTATATGTATCAAAATATAATCCGCTTCGAACAAAATAATTACATGCCGTCGCAGTACAGACAGGCATTTCAAATCCCTCTACACAAGGTGTGTGATCCAGCATTAGCTCTTCTGTCGTTATTCCAAAATAAAAATATTTTATATCATCCGATATATTCTTTTCTTCTTTTGTATTGGAATAATCTCCCCACGTCACATCCATGTAATAATATTCATCTTCAATGCGAACGATATTCCATGCGTGCCATTCTTTTCCTGTCGGACCAATTACATATAAACACTCTACTCCGATTTTCTGCAACAAATATTGAAAAGCCTTTGCGTAACCGGCACAGACAGCTTTTTTATTGACTAGTGTTCCATAGATGGAACGAAGATTATCATATTCTTCTACGGACATTCTTCCCTTTGCCTTCTGCTCATCCAGACCAATAGAATCGTAATCCACCAAATCAATAATATTTTCATATATTTGAAGAACCGCTTCATAGTCACTCATCTGCTCGGAAACATTTTTCAAAAATACTTCCTCTACAGCGGTGTTAATCATTTCCTGTCTTCTTTCCCGTTCTTCTCTTTCCATACAATAAGTGAATCCGCATTTAGTAGCCTCTTCTTCACTACCACCATAGAAAAGCATTCCGTTTTGAAACCAGAAAAGTTCAGGATGATCGTGTAACACAGCTGTTTGTATCTTTTTCAAAACTCCGTTCTTTACCGTTTGTTCCAACAATATTTCCGTTTTCATTTCTTGAATTGCTGCCAGAACCTGCATATATAACTGCTGTTCTTCTTCATCTAATTGTTCATAGAAGAAATAGTATAACTGATTAGAATCTCTGTTTTTTCCGCCAGAATCTCGTTCAAATTCCTCTCTCAATTGCGTTTTCTCTTCTTCTGTCAATTCATCGTCTTCTTCATAATATTCAGGGACTTCCAAAAACTCTATCGGTATGGATACTTCACCCAAATAATCCAATCCCAACGGATAATTTTTGTCTGTAAAAGGCGTATCCCCTGTAATAACATTTTCTAACGAAAATGCATAATTACTTCGATACCTTAGGAACCCAAACCCATACTCATCTTGGCGATATGCAGTAATAATCTCTTCTCGCTTTGCAATCGCATGCTCATTTATCAGGTATGCATATTGGATTTCAACCCATTTGGCCATTCCTTCATAAATCTGAAGTTCCAATTCTTTCCCATAGGTTCTTCGGATCTGTTTGCTATTCCAATTGATATATTGCCATATATGTGTAAGTTCGTGTGCCATAGTCATAATTGCTTTTATTCTTGGCGAACCGTTTTCAATCAGCAATTCGAAATGATCAGCTTTTCTGATTGCAACTCCAACTGCTCTTCCGCTTTCTTTTTCCCTAGGAGTAAAGTTCCTTCCCATCGCTCTATAAAGTCGCTTTGAGTTTACCATTTGCACTCGAACTCCAGCCATTAGTTTAATTCCAAAAGCCGATTCCATATTTCTTCGAACATCTTGAAAGATTTTTTTGAACTCAGCCTCACTTTTTACTGCCGTTCGGCTACAAGTAACGCATCGATCTCTTCCATCCATTAAAGTGTCATATTCAACACCAGATAATTCCACTCCACAAAAATCACAATAACGTGTATTGACTTTGTTCGGGCGATAAAACTGTTCAATATATTTGGCTATTTTCCTACCTTCTCTTACCTGTTTTAAGGAATTCTTTTCATCCCCTAATAAGGCCATTAAATATTTTTTTGTTCCTGCCAAGTCAAGAACGGACGGCTCTCCTTTTAAACCAAAAAGCATATAGTAAGAATCATGATAATCTTTTTTCTCAAATAGACTTTGTGTTTCTCGAACTTGCTTTGGCTCAATTTTCCCCAAAGTCTCCTTGTTTATCTCTTCATCTTTTCTTAAGCCATTAGGAAAATATTTACTTTGTAGTGGTAATAAATTGGGTTTATTGTTTTTTGCCATCCTCTTCACCTACTTCTGTATCTTCTTGCTTCTTCTCTTTTTCAGCCTTATCCTCTTGAGATTCCTCTTCCTGTTTCTCTTCAGTCTGTTCCCCTTTAGTCTGTTCTTCTTCGGTCTTTCCTTCTTCGTTCTCTTCTTCGTTCTCTTCTTCAGTTTTATCGTTCTCCGTCTGTTTCTTATCGGAACCCTTTTCTTTATCCTTGCTGATTAATCCACGAATAAATTCCAGAAAACGTTGCCACCAGTTTTTTTCTTCCTCAATAGGTTCTATTCTTTTTTTCTCAAGCTCCTCTTCTGGAATATCATTCTTCTTAAGAGATTCACTTAATTCATCCATATGCCAATCCAGATAATCCTGTACAATTTCGAAAATTCTTCTGATATTTCTTTCCACAGAAATCGTCAATCCCAAATCTAACTGGCTATCTTCAATGATATATATGCTGTTTTTTGAGTACCTTTCATCTACAGATTCAACTGAATATGTAGAAACTCTCATTTCTTCCGGTTCCATTTCAGACTCATCCGTAACCGCAACAATATATGAATGGTTTTCTGCAAATAAAGTTAAGAACAATTCATTCAAAATTGTTGTCATTGTGTACTTCACACTGGAAGATAACTTCCCACCTAAATCCGGCAATTCAATTTTCAAGATTTCCTTGTTCATATATATTCTATCCGGAATTCCGGTTCGTTCCCCTTCAAAAAGGACCGTCTTTGCTTCTGCAATATTATTATATTGATTTAATAATAAATATCCGGAAGTTTCTACGCGAATATCCGCATATTCTTTTACAATCCTTAATCCAGAAATATTTTTTGCTGATCCAATCTGTTTGGATTCTCTAAATCCAAGCAGTGAATAATGTCTGAGTTGACGATAATAATGTCTCTTATCGATATGATCTGCCGCTCTACGAATTAACACTCGACCGTCCGATGTAATATACTGCATTTCATAGTATTTTCCATTGAAGGTAAAGAATTGTCCCGGCAAATATTTTTGATAAACATGTCCTCTCAATTCTGCTCCTAGATAATGCAGTTTTCCTTTTTCATCCTCTGTAACAAATTCGGCAGATTTGATTTCACTGATTTCCTTTGCCTCAAATAACGGATCAACTTTATAGATGATTACATATTCCCCTTTTTCGAAATCAAATCGTTCTTTACAAATGATTACATTGGAATCAATCTCATAATTATGATTGCAACGAACCTTTAGTTCTGATACTTGCTTTACTGCCTCATGATATTCTAACGGAATGATTTTCTGGATTTCCTTTGTACTTGCAAAGCACAAATAGATTTCATACCATAATTGCAACTTTACATTGAAAATCTCAATTCCTAACAGTTCAAGTTCTTTCTTAATTACATTTTCGTTTACCTCCATGCTCGTCATCATCAATAATAATCTTAACGTAACATTTCGATGAGTTCTTGCATAGTCTGCGGATAAATATGGAATCGCTTTGGGATCTGTTTCAAATACAGATGCATTTTTTGCCATATATCCTTTCAAAATATATTCCGGTGAAATAACATTGATAAAGCCCTGTTTTGTTGAACGGGTAGCAAAATCACGAACCACCTCGAACATATTATAGGACTCATCTTCTACAACAAAATTATTTTTGTCCTTCTGAATTGCAGTCCACATATCAGGGGAGGTCTTAAAAACTTCTTCCAAATATTCCTGATTTGTCGGAAGTCCTGCGTACTTCATCAATTCATAATAGTACTGTTTTGCTATCCAGTTCATATCAGTTACCGGAAAGCTTTCACCACCAAACCACTGTGTTTGTGAAACCTGATTTTTCAATGCAACCGCTGCCAATTCCGTTCCCATTCCTAAATATCGTGAGATATTTGGAATAATTCTGTTGTTCAGATATTCTCCATCCGCATCCCATATCATATGAGAAGCTGTACCGAAGCTCTTTTCCGTAGCAGACACCTCTGTAATATTTGTCATCAGGATATGGGACAAAGCATCAACTAATCCGTCACAGTTTTTATCACACATACAGAAGGTAACCTTATTTTTTTCATTGTTATGACATTCTTTTGCTAAAAGATTCAATCCCGTCTGAGCTGTAGAAATAATCTTTGATGGTTCCATAATGACGAAATATTCAACCTTTTTAAAGAAGTCTCTATTCGCATATTGCATTTCCACATTCATAATATCCGAACGTGTCACAATTCCAATATCAACATTTTCCTTCGCTTCTTCTCCGAGCACCTGAACATTCCATAAGAATGGAATATTCGTAACAGACTCGATTCCTTTCCTAATCCATTCATAAATGCTGTTCTCTGTTGCATGCCTTCCCAAAACAACTAAAACCTTCTTATGTTGCAGTAATACACGATTCATAGGATAGAATGCATATGGAATTAAGTCTCCGAAAAACGGATTATTAAACAGAATACTTTTTCCTTCTAACAGACTAACTGCAGAATAAATATAACTATGATTCAACGGAATTTTCTTCTCATTGACTTTATTTAAATACGTCGCAAAAGAAACAATCTTTGGATCATCTTTCTTTTCCAGTTCATTGATTATTTCTTCCGTGGTAACTCCATAAAACACTTCATAATTGGAAAAAGTATTTTCAGCTTCTAAACGATCAGAAAACAGAAATCTCAATGCTTTTCTCATTAAAGAGTAATTACTTCTATGAGCAGCATCCTCTTCTTCTCCTAAAATATCTGCTGAATATTCAGGGTATGTATATCCATCCATAAAGAAGAATAATTCACTAACCAAAATAATTGTAAATACCGGTGTGTATATCGTATGAATCTCACTGTGAATAAACAAACGACATGTAATAATCATTAATAATGTAGAAATTCCAATGGTTCCCTTAAAGAGTGCCTTCAATAATCCTCTGGTCTGGTAACTTTTGTTTTGTAGAATCCAGATATCTTCTTCACTGGAATACTTATAAAACTTTTCTGAAATCCAATTGCGCACAATTCCGAAAATCCAATAACGTACACTCTCTTCTTCGTACCAATCTATTTGTTCGTATACCTTTCTTATTAAGAGAAGACAATACTTTTTGTAAATAAAATACACTGCTAGAATCACTAAACTTCCTAGAAAAAATATCCATAAATCCCAATTCAATGAATCCAACCATCTATTAACAAAATAAACAATATTCCTAACAAAATTTCCCGGTTTTTCCGGCCACCATTTTGCAGCTGCAAATTTTTTCGACATCAACTGAAGCCATCGAATCAAAATTTTTAGCCATTTTAAAATCTTTGGCAAATTGAACATAACAATTGCGCAGTATATGATTGCCAAAACCGGCATAAGAAACTGATTATTTCTTTTAGTTTTTTCTAAATTATTTCGATTTAGTATATTCGATAGAACGACAACCGGAAGGATTGCCAGAACTAATTTCAGTATTTCCAATAATGCCCTAATCATACAAATCCTCCTTGGCTATCAGGATGCAATTTAAATAGTTTACAGGAATATCTATGTTATACCCGGTATGGGCATACTCTATTTTTTTATATAGTGCCTCTTCAATTGGCGGATACTCATACTCAACCAACTGCGTAAAATCATAATCATAAGCTTTGATAGACTTGTCTGCACATTTCTCATCAAAATATCCGGAGTATTTTTTCTGCGTATCTAAAATAATCCGTTCAATATCTATCCGGTGCTTATTTAATGCTTTAATCATATCTTCATCCGGCCTGTCTCCATAATTTAAAATTGAATTCTTTCTCATTACATTAGCCATATGGCTTAAATAAATTGAAAACTGACCGATACTGTTACTTACCCGTTCTTTAATATCTTCTATAATACCATTGAATCTCTTAATTTTTGTTCTTAATCGATATCGATAATAGAACAAGACAATCATCGCCAATACTGTTATCAATATTAATCCCACTCCCACTACTTCAACGGTATTAATCTTAATCTTGTTAGTTTTGAAATTTCCTCTGAAAAAAGCAAGCGATCCAAATAAGAATAATAACAACGTCCACACTCCTGTTAAGACCGTTGTCTTGCACTTCATTCTATGACCGATTTCTTTAGTAATTTCATCACCAGCTGCCTGAAGTTCTCTCCGATATGAATCTACGTCAAAGATTTTCTCGGTCTCCACTTCCATCATTTTCTGTTCTTCTTCTTCAACTTGAAATTCAATATTTTCAAGTTGAAAATCTGTCATTCTTAAAATCCGATCATCTTTTACGCGACTATTCGGATTTAACTCACTGTCAATGGAAATTTTTACTGCACGTCTCGGTTCTCTCATATATTTTACAAACTGCTTATCAATTTCCGCAGATCTCTTTTTCCATGCATCTGATTCACTATTTGGACAATTCGTGGATAATCCAATTCTCTTTCGAATAAGCATATCATCTTCCGTTGCTATTTTACGCAACTCAACCGGAATATGAATTAGATTTTCAAATAATTCCTCTGCATCTTTATCCTCTAATGGCTCATCACGTTGTTCGGACAGTTCAGCAATTTTTTGACGAATTTCACTGTGGGTAACACTCAATTTTCCTACGTAATGTTCACAAATTCTTCTAAATTCATCATTATCAAACTCCGGTTCCAAATAATAGAGATATCCTCCACTCATCACATTCATTGGCAATCCGTAATTTGCAAGAACCAATACTGTGGCAAGGAATTTCATCAATTCTTTTTCATATCTCTTATCTTCCTTTTCTAAAATATCATAGACAAGAAACTGCGTTCTAGAAGGATAGAGATTGAATTCCACAAATCTGGAATAAGTACTCTCATACGTCGGTTTGTGCTTTTGTCCATCTCGGAATGTCACAACATCGTAATCTCTAAGAGCGATGCAGTGCACACTTGCAGGCATTGTTGTATGCAGTTTGAACTTTTCTTCTAATGGTTGCAATAATTCCATTTTTTTGAAATTAAACAATTGTGATTCCAAAAATTCAGGATCAGTAAATTCCGGGTCTTCTCCAATAAGCGCTCTGTTAAATTTTAATACATTCTCCGGACCAATCATTTTACAGATTTCAGAATACTCTCTATTCTTAATTGCTAAAATCAAATCATTATATTTTTCCGGACCAACCAATCCATAGATATACTGGTTTTCTGTTTGACGCATTCGATAATCCGCAGCCGCCTGTGATTCTCCCTCCCGCATAGCATCCAACTGGAATACTAATTTATTGAGGTCAAGGCTTTCTAAGCACTTTTGAAGCATATATTCATACTGTTGCATTTTGTTATGAATAATACTTTCATAATTTTCTCTGGTAATCAGTAACTTGGAATATGCCGTATCAATCAACGCACTAGTCAGTTTTACCAACGGATTATTAATTGCCTTTTCGTAACAGGCAAATCTCTTTTCACGCCGTTCATTATAAAAATTCCAGTCTGTCTTCTTTGTATGACATTCCTCCTCATCATATTCCGTAAAGTCATAAGGGTTAATATGATAACGGTTCTCCGGTGCTATTACAAGTGCTCTCCATTCTTCAACTCTAGCAATGCTTTCATACAATTCCGGAACCATCTCATCTAGTGTTTCCCCATCATAATTGCACTCACAAAACGCAATCTGTTCAGACGTAGAGAGTACGCTTAGAAACAAACTATTTTCTTCAATTTTTTCTATATATTCTTTTGGAGCAATAATAACTGTCAGCATACTCTCACCTCTGTTTCTTTATATTACTTTAAGTGCTCTTGGATACGTTTTATTCATCATCTCTGTCTTCTTCAAAGTCATCCGGTATCGCAATTGCCTTTCTGAGTTTTTTAACTTTTTCTGAGTAATCAGAAATTTCTACTTCTTTTAACTTGTTTATGATTTTAGAACAAACCATACTTGCAACAATATTGTCATACAGATTTGTATTCTTTCGTAAATTGTACTTCTTGTCATATTCATCATTACTGAATGATTCAATAAAGATGTCGTATTGTTCCATTAACAACTTGCAAATATAAGCATTTCGATCCTGTTCCCGTTCATGTCTGTTCACTGCCAGCGAAATGATATGAATTACACTGTCAATCATAATTGACAATTCATTGGTATCTGTCATAGAACTTGGCAGGGAATTGTAATATACCAAAGGGACTTCAAACAAACTAGTTTTTCCGTTATGACTTCCCGGAATTCTAAAAGAATCCAAAAATTCGAAAAATGCACTCTGCATATAATTATTGTTCTTCTCAACGTCTGTTCGACTGTATTCTTCCGCAACCTTAAGAATCATATTGGCAGATGCTTTATCACGATACAATACATCCAATACTTCATAAAATTCATCACATTCTGTTCCATTAGAAACAGACAAATCAATCCGACCACCTTCTTCATTAATTAATTTGAAAATCATCTTCTTTTTGTCATATTGTGAGGACGGGAATTTTCGAAGTAATTCAAACAACAATCCATACATTAATGCGGAATGTGCCTGAAGCATTTCATCATATTGGACACCAAAATTAATTTCCGGCAAGCAAACCACTGCATCCCAACGTTTATCAATATGGGTTGAAATCGTTGATGTCTTTGTAGAATCAGGTCCAATCAGTCTTCCGTAACTTTGATATGCTTTGAAATAAATTCCCTCTGCACTATGATCTACTTCACCACTGGTCTTATCTCTCTTCGGTCCTTTAAACAACGGTATATCATCCGGCGAAATATTGTATATTGCATTAAAAAATCTGATTTCATATTTTGAAACTGCACTAGATGGAATACTTTGAATTTTATGTTTCTGAACAAATTTTTCCCATTTAATATCTCTCATATTTGCTACATTCGGATTATAACTACATATTTTCACATCTCTCGGTTCTACAAAACTCTGTCCATTAACCCCGGGAGAGGCAAGCTTCATTCCCTTTCGAATGAGTTCATTCAAGAGGGCTATTCTCTTATTATTTTGAGCTTCCTGATCTAATTCCTCAGCATCATCAGTTTCAATATTGTACTTTTTCTTTTCCAAGTAGTTCTTCAATTCTTCTTCCAATAATGCTGCTTGGATAACATTGATGTCCAAAAGGTCTTTACTATCTTCTTTAACTTCCTTAACAAAATGCGAAATGATAGTCTGATCAAATATATCTATCAATGCCCCTTTCATATACGGATTGTTGTTTTTCAACCGATTAAACTCAGCATTTTTCTTTACACTTTCAAAAATATCTCCACTCAATTCATCCGGTAACAGGAATCCGTGCTTTCCTTCAGGAACTCTGTTACACAATTCATCTAAATATTCTTTCTTTGTACATAAGAACTCCTGACTGATTCCTTTAACATTTTCAAATGCACCTACAATATCTTCTTGCATTCTCGTCAATTTTGACTTCTTATACTGGAAACTTTGGAAGAATTGTTTATATTGATCGGCCAACTGCGTAATATACTTGTCTAATCTGTCGAATGTTTTGTATTTTAGACATAAATCCATATAGCTCAATAATGCTTTTGCAGCTGTACATGAAATTTCATTGAAACTATCTCTTTTTTCAGTTTCCTCAGCTTTTTTCAAGTTTTCTGATTTTAACTCTTTAGACAGTTTGTCCATCGATAGTTCTTCACCATTTTCATTACTGGTGTCAAAATACTTATTAACCTTCTTTAATTTATCTTCTCTCTGCCCCTTTAAAACAATTAGTTTTTGTTTCAAATTAATTTTGAGTTTATATAACAAATACCTTGCAGCAACCGGATGAACGCCACCTTCTCCATGCTTCAAAAGATATTCCAAATGATATTCTTGAACATCATTTGACCTAATACTTTGATTAGCTTCTTCAAATAACATCTTTGCTATATTTCTAACTGATCGATCCAAATCACTTTGTAATTCATCTCGGAGAAAATGCCCCAAATCTTCATAAGCCTTTCTTGCAGTTCCTCCTGTTTCTCCCTCCTCTAAAATGTTGCCTTTTGAAATTCTTTGTACCTTTCTGAATCGCTGACTTTGTTCTGTATACATCTTTGTCACACCGGCTATTAATGAATTCTCATACGCAGTTATTGCATCTTCTACAGTTTTAACATCAGATATATCTTCCATTCCTAAATTCTTCTGAATATCGCTTCCAAAAAGTGATTTATCACGTTGAATTGCATCAACATAACTAGTACATATATCCGGTTCTTCTCCTTTATGTGTTCCTCTTGATTTTTTGTATTCTTCCCATTCCAGTTCATAAATTCGATCATATTTATACCAATCTGTAGATTTTTCGGCATCACTAGACTGGTCATCAGCCAAGCCTCCAATCCTATTCAGTGTTCGGTAATATGCAATATAATTAATGATTTCTTTATATGGATAAATAATTTTTGAAGCCCCTATTCCTCCAAATCTATTTCTACCAAATTTTTCTTTTGCCCCAAATTCCTTAACAATATTATCTTCCAGAGAAAAGGATTTTTCCTGCATCGGCCCAATTGATTGCTCATATATACTTAATGCAGCTGCTTCTTTATACTGTTGTAAGTTATCCATCCCTTCAACATTCTTATCTGCAGCTTCCAAGAGGAAACAGAAATCAAATGGTAAACATGATAATTTTCTATTTTCTCCTGTTGGCGTAGGAATGCTAATATGAATATCATTGTATCTTTTCAATTGCTCTTCTGTTTCACCAAAGCCACTACCAATCATCATAAATGCATTGATTTCTTTAATCGTAGCATACCCATTTCGATACTGACTGTTCTTTTCCATTTGGCTGTCAATTACAACATCCATTACACTTGGTAATACGAAAAATCCTCTGATAATTGCTTTTTTCTCACTGTAATGGTCCTTTAAATACTCTCGGATTAACATAGCAGTAATCATCGCCATTCCAGATCCTGTACCACCAGTTGCAGAAGATACTACTACCACTCTTAACGCTTGTTTAAAATTACCAGAGTCCTTCAGTAAAAGATTATCAATTTCCTTGTATAACTTATTAATTTCACCTGTTCGAATTGCATTGTTTAGAGCAAGTCTGGAAATAGCTCGAACCTGCCCAGCACCTTCAGAAACTGTCTTTCCATATAATGTAGAATTATTTGGGAACCAAAACAATCTTGCATTGTCATCCTTGTCCAAATATTCCTTTACTGTTTGACTAGAAGAAGTTTGAACTTTTGTAATTTCAACATTAGTATCTTTAACTTTTTTTAAGGAGTTTGCATCTGTATCCAAAGCAACAAATCGGAGATTCTCTAACTCTTCAACCGCACACATGGCAGCGACCTCAGAAATAATATCTGAGCCAATTCCACCAACACCCACAAATAATGTTTCTGTCGTTTTTTCTTTCTTTAATACTTCATCCATACCGCTATCCTCTACTTTCTTATTATTTTACAACCTACACTTACAGTTCTAACTATCGAACGACCAGGTACCTGATACTTTGAGCTCAGTTCTATATTACAATTGCCCACTCTTTTTAGAGTTTCTCCTGGTATTACCAATCGTTCATTCTCATCCTTTTCAATTTCAATTCCACTTATTTCTACTACATCTACATTTCCGTTTATTGAATTAATTTTGAACTTTCGTTCTTTTGACTTAAACATTGTAAAAAGAAATCTATCAATTGCTTCGATATTTATATCCGCATAATAATCAATTGAATTACCATACCCATCATAAATATCATCTGCCATTATTCGAATAGTACATTTGTTTTTAAAAGGAAGTCCTTCTTTGTTAGAAATAAGAACTTGAAGAAATGCATTTTCATCTGGCATTCCATCTACCGTAACTATCCTTTCGCTTATAACATCGGTCATCTTATTTGGTAATATCATTCTTGTTAATATGAACAACACCAATGTTGTAATCAACAGAATAATCAAAATCCACAGAAGCCATACAACCCACGTTTCCAAACGATTAATCTGATAATCTTTTTTTGAAGTTCCTGACATTGGTCTTCCATGTTCATCAGTTCCGGAAACCCTCACCCGAAATGTTCCATCATTCGGTTTTATGCTCTTATTTTTTCCGCCCTTACTTTTTCCAAGATAAACTTTATATTGTGAATTTTCGCTATCTGTTTCGTAGTAAAAACTCTCGTTGTTTGAAAATGTGAATTCCGGTTTTAGTTTTTCAAATTCTTCCTTTTTAACCTTTTTTCCTTTTCGTGTAACCTTAACAATAATTGGTTTCCAATTCTTCTGATTCGTTAATACATAAGGTTTATCCATTCCCTGAATCCGAACTTTATATTTATCCGTCTTTGGCCAAACCTTAATGTTTGACAAGTTAAAGTTTTCACTGTCCTTACTTGAAATGGTATAATCTTCCAAATATGTTCCCAGAACTTCAATATCTGCATTCATATTTTCTTTTAAATCAAAAGTACCACCATTCTTAATGTTTTTCTGAATGTTTCCTTCCTGAACAATTTTTCCGGACAGTTCTACTTTTCCCAAAAGTTTATTATTGGTAATATCTTTGTTTTTGTTATTTTTATCACGAATACCATATTTGATTTTATATTTTCCGGGCTCAATCCCCTTCTTCAATTCTTCCTTCGTAAATTCATGAGTTTCATCTGCATCCAGGATTTTTACGTATACTTCAACATCCGGTTCATAAAAAATCTGGATTTTTTCACCTTCGTACTCTAACTGATATATACCTTTCGGGCATTTTTCAAAAGTAATAATTTGTCCCTGCAATCCATTTGCAATTTTCGGATTTTCAATTTTTTCCAGTTTTAATGTTCCATTATTCTTGATGATTTTTCTATAGTCCGCCGCAACCTTACTTGTTTTTATTGTTTGGTTAGATCCTTTAACAACAGCAGCCTCTTTCCTGTTTCCGTCGATTTGTCTGAGTTTTCCGATTCTTGCATTATTTCCCTGAACAAACACAAACACTTTACTCATTGAAACATCCAATTTTATCTGTTTACGAGAATCCAATGCATCCTTCAACTCGTTTCGTTTAAAAATCTGATTACACATATCAATCAAGGCATTGTTTAAGTCCTCTCCTGTTTTTGCCGTTCTGGAAAAGAAATTTTCGCCCTGAATCTCATCGACTTTTTCACCAGACTCATTCTTAATGGCCAAATATTGAACATTTATTCCTTGACTTTGAAGACCTTCCAATTCTGTTGTAATTTTCTCCGGTGTTGCTCCGTCAAAAGCTCCATCAGTTAAAATAATCAGCCACTTATTTATTGAATTACTCCTCCTGAGAGAATCAATTGCTTTCTCAACTGTTTCATATGGAGTATTTCCCGCTTGTGGTGTTTTGAACTGATCAATATAAGAAATCTCCTTATACGATGTGATTGAAAAATTATCCATTTCTCTGCTGCCTATTTTAACCTTATGCATTGGAAAAACTTGCATTACATCTCCATTTGGATAATCCAACATAGATGCAAAAATTCCCATCGCGTACTTCGTCCGACACCACGCATCAATTGTCTGATCCTTCTTAATGTACATAGAGCCTGAATTGTCGTATACCACTGCAATGTGATATGGATCTCTAGCTTTCTTTTTTACTTCCGCTCCAACTTGATTAAAATTGCCGATCGTTCCTTCAAGTAGTAGCATCAATACGTAAAAAAGACTCAACAGTCTACACTTCCATT
>JAILRZ010000105.1 GCA_024697845.1 Eubacterium sp.
CAATATGTTCAACAAATACTTCACCCATTTTTTACTCCAACTTATTCAACGGAAATAATATAATAGTAAATTGGCTGTCCTCCAGGATAAACTTCAATTTCCACTTCCGGTAATGCTTCAGAAATCTTTTCAGAAAGTGCATTGGCATCTTCTTCCGTAACCTCAGCTCCATAGTAGATACTAACAATTTCAGATTCATCATCCTGCATTGCCTTCACCATATCAACCGCCGTAGCATCAATATCTTCTCCTACGGACAAGATTCCGCTATCGCCGATTCCCATAATATTTCCTTCTTTGATTTCCTTATCATCAATTACAGTATCACGAACTGCATATGTCAATTCTCCTGTTTTGATGTAAGACATACTTTCAATCATTGCTTCCTTATTATCTTCCGGAGAATTATCAGGAATGAAACCAATCATTGCTGAGATTCCCTGTGGAATCGTCTTTGACGGAATAACAATGATATTTTTATCTTCTACAAGACTTTCTGCCTGCTGTGCTGCCAAAATAATATTTTTGTTGTTTGGCAATACATAAATGTTGTCTGCATTAATCTGATCAATGGCATTCAGGATATCCTCTGTACTAGGATTCATTGTCTGTCCACCGGAAATAACATAATCAACATTCAGGCCTTTGAATATTTCATCCAAACCTTCACCAACGGATACTGCAATAAATCCGTATGGTTTTCGAGGTTCATCAGCCTTTTTCTGTGCTTCTTCAGCTTTCTGCTGCGCTGCCATCTTTTCAGCATTTTTAATCAGTCTTTCATGATGTTCTTCACGCATGTTGTCGACTTTCATTCTGGATAATGATCCGTAGGTTAACGCTTTTGTAAACGCTTCACCAGGCTGGTTGGTATGAACATGTACTTTTACAATTTCATCATCTGCAACCAATACAATAGAATCACCAATAGATTCCAGGAACGCTTTAAACTTCATCTCTTCATCGTCAGATAATGGGTTTGTCAGATTAATAATAAACTCTGTACAATATCCAAACTTAATATCTGCTTCATCCATCGGGAGTTCGTCTGTCGAAATTGAAACAGACGGAGTCGATACTCCTTCAATGGTATAATCGATTTCTTTTCCAAGGAATGCATCATAAGCACCTTTCAGAACAGTCATCAATCCCTGTCCACCGGAATCAACAACACCAGCCTGTTTTAATACAGGAAGCATTTCCGGTGTCTGGCTTAATACATAATCACCATGCTTAATAATTTCGTCAATTACATATACAAGGTCATCGCTTTCTGAAAACAATTCACACGCCTTATCAGACATTCCTTTGGCAACAGTAAGAATTGTACCTTCTTTTGGTTTCATAACTGCTTTATATGCAGTTTCTACCGCTCTGACACATGCTTTTGATAACACTTCAACATCAATCTCATCATACTGTTTAATTTCACGTGTAAACCCTCTGAATAACTGTGAAAGGATTACACCGGAATTTCCTCTGGCTCCTCTTAATGAACCGGATGAAATTGCTTTGGATACAGTTTCCATTGTAGGATTTGTAATTCCCCCAACTTCTTTAGCTGCTGACATAATCGTCATTGTCATATTTGTTCCTGTATCACCATCCGGTACAGGGAATACATTCAGTTCGTTAATCCATTCCTTTTTTGCTTCCAGATTCTTTGCTCCGGCAATAAACATCTTCTGCAATAATTCTGCATTAATACTCTTAATTTCCAAAATAATTTCCTCCTCGGACATGACCATTAGTCAATGACGCGAACGCCTTCAACATAAACATTTACTTTCTTAACTGTCAAGCCCGTAAATTCTTCTACCTTGTATTTCACACTTGAGATAATATTTTCTGCTATTGTTTCAATATTTACACCATATGAAATAATAATATGAAAATCAATTGTAATTTCATTATTTTCATCTATTTCAACATTAATACCCTTTGTAGAACTGTCTTTCTTCAATAATTTAACAAGACCGTCCTTTACACTGACCATTGCCATGCCGACAATTCCAAAGCATTCATATGCGGTCTCTCCGGCATATTTTGCAATTACTTCAGGGCTAATTAAAACCTGACCCAAATCAGTATTCATCTTACCTTTCATATCGTCTCCTCCTGTTTAAGAACAATAATTCTTTTCGATTATACTATCTTTTAGTAAAAAAGAAAAGTATTTTTCCATATATTAGTTTGTTGCAACAAACCACTTTTCCTTATATAAAGTAAAAACTCATCACCAACGTGACGAGTTTTTATTTCATGCATATGGAACGTTGAGAAACACGCATAGCGAGCTACTCGCGTAATTATGCTCTTTCTACTTTTCCTGATCTTAAACAAGAAGTGCAAACATACATTTTCTTGCTTCCGCCTTCGGTCTTAACCTTGACAGACTTAATATTAGATTTCCACATTTTGTTGGACTTTCTGTGTGAATGACTCACAGCATTTCCAAAATGAGCACCCTTACCGCAAACACTACATTTAGCCATAATAGCACCTCCTTTTATAAATTCGATCCGACTTCATCTCAGACCTGACACAAAGGACATTTTAACAGAACGTCAAATAAAATGCAAGTACTTTTTGCAAACAAGTTCAGCCATTTCCATAAAAGAAGACAAATCCTCTGCTTGCAAGGGGATTTGTCTTCTTTATGGAAAATGCGCGGAGCGCCAATACATGAGCAAAATACCATTTGTTGTTGATTAGCCCAATACTTCTTTTGCAATATCCGCACTCATCTTTGCATCCTTTGCATAGTAATCTGCGCCGATTTTTATTGCATAGTCCGGAGTCAGAACTGCTCCGCCTACCATAACCTTGCAATCTACGTGATGCTGTCTGAGCAACTGAATTGTTTCTTCCATAGAGCCTAATGTCGTTGTCATCAGCGCTGAAAGTCCAACTAGGTGAACTTCCTGTTCAATCGCAGTATTTACTACTAACATCGGATCCACGTCACGCCCCAGGTCAATGACATCATATCCATAATTTTCCAAAATAACTTTCACAATATTCTTCCCTATATCGTGAATATCTCCCTTGACGGTTGCAACAATGATTTTTCCTTTAAGCTCTGATGCCGCTCCATTTTCTGCCAAGAAGCCTTTAATTGCTTCAAAACACTCTTTTGCCACATCTGCCGCAAGAATTAACTGCGGAAGGAAAATCTTGCCTTTTTCAAACTTATCTCCTACTACGTCCAAAGCCGGAATCAGAATTCCATTGATAATTTCCATAGCATCCTGTTCCCGTAACAGTTCCTTAGTCAGATTCTTTCCGTCTGCTTTCATACCGGTTTCCATTGCTCTTAAAATCGCATCCGCCTTAGGGCTTCCCAATGAAACCTTTCCTTCCGGAACAGATTTCACCTCTGCCGGCTTACCTACAGAAACTTCAATCGGATTATTATTACAGTAATCAATGTAATCCATGGAGTTTTCGTCATAAGCCGCAAGAACTTTATACGTCTTGATTGCCCAGACCATGGCCGGAACATTTGGATTCATAATCGGAAGATCCAGTCCCTGGTCCAGAGCCATTGTCAGGAAGGCCTTGTTAATCATTTCACGATTCGGCAAACCGAAGGAAATATTGGACACTCCAAGAACCGTCCTCAACCCCAATTCAGTTTTTACCGTATGTAAGGCTTTCAATGTTTCCTGTGCTGCTTTCTGTTCCGCAGAAACCGTCAGTACAAGACAGTCAATAATAATATTCTCCTTCTTTACACCATATTCCATGGCACGATTCATAATTTTCTTTGCGATTTCCACTCGTCCTTCCGCTGTCGGTGGGATTCCGTTTTCATCCAAGGTCAATCCGATTACCGCTGCACCATATTTGGCTACTACCGGCAAAATCTTATCCAGGACCGCGTCCTCTCCATTCACGGAGTTTACAATTGGTTTTCCATTATATACCCGCAGAGCCGCTTCAATTACTTCCGGCTTTGTAG
>JAILRZ010000134.1 GCA_024697845.1 Eubacterium sp.
CAGAAGATACCGGAACAGAAAAGGCAACTACATCCAAAATATCTGCGGAGCAGAAGAAAGAAAAGAAGGCAAATACTACGAAAAAGAAAAACGCTCAAAATGAGCAAAATACAACGGTTCAGGTCAAAGAAAAAGTGCAGGAACCGACAACGAAAGCGGAGAAAAAAGAAAAGAAGAAAAACAATATTCAAAAGAAGAAAGCAAATAAAGGAAAAAAGAAAAAAATCCAATGGAAGAAGAAAAAGGAAAAAAAGAATCAAAAGAAAAAAGTAAAAAAGAATCAAACGAAAAAAGTGAAAAAAGAAAAAACCACTGGTAAAAACAATACTGAGAGAACTCAGGAATTTCAATCGGGACAGGAAAATACGGAAAAAGGAAAGGACAATTCTTTTGATAAAAAAACTAATAAATAATTCAAGGATATGAATTTAGTGGACAGAGAAAACGACGTTTGTTATAAAATGTCGTTTTTTTTGTTTGTGGAAAGTAATGGATGGAATTCCAAATTAATAATATTAAGTATTTGGGCTGAAACACTTACAATTATATGCTTTTTTTGATATAATTTTGTTAATATCGACACGAATGAACAAGGGATATAACGAATAGAAAAATCATTATAAAGCGAGACTTTAAGATAAAGCGAGTGTGTGGGAAAAACGTATGAGTAAATTTGTGAAATGTTTATGGGATGAAAAAATATGGATTCGGCGAATTGCGCTGATTCTGTTTGATATGGTTACTATTTTTCTGGCCGGAGCGATGGCACTTCTGACTAGGTTTGAGTTTGTGCGGTCTGCGATTCCGAAGGAGTTTATACAGACCTATTTGTGGAGCCTGCCAATGTATTTGGTATGCACATTTTTGGTGTTCTGGATTTTCAGACTGTATCATAGTTTGTGGCGCTATGCCAGTCAAAGAGAAGCGGTAAATATTCTGGGGGCGTGTTTTTGTGCTCTGGGAATTGAATTTTTATTTGTCAGGGTGATTGGAGGCTATTTGCCAATGTCCTTCTACCCATTGTCCTTTATGTATGCAACTTTTGGAATTGTTTGTATTCGATTCTTTTATCGGTATATTCGGAATAATCATCGAAAAGAACGCTCCAAGAGAAAAATAAAACGAGTAATGGTAATCGGAGCCGGAGCAATGGGAACGATTATTATTAGAGAAATGATGAACAGTGAGTACTTGCACTGCAAAGTGAAGTGTATTATTGATGATGATAAGAATAAAAAGAACTGTTTTATTTACGGAATCCGTGTTATAGGAGGACGAGATAAAATTTTATGGGCAGTAGATAAATATCGAATTGACCAGATCGTTATTGCAATGCCATCTCAGTCCAATAAAGTCATTCGTGACATTTTGGAAATCTGCAAGGAAACAGATTGTGAATTAAAGACAATGCCGGGAATGTATCAGTTAATGAATGATGAAGTACAGGTAAAAAATCTTCGTGATGTAGATATTAATGACCTGCTTGGCAGAGATGCAATTATCATCAATGACGTATCCATTAATGAATATATTTCAGGAAAAACCGTTATGGTAACAGGTGGTGGCGGCTCTATCGGAAGTGAGTTGTGCCGTCAGATTGCCAGCAGAGGACCACAGCGATTGATTATTGTGGACATTTATGAAAATAATGCTTATGACATTCAGCAGGAGCTGTTATTTAAATATCCACGTCTCGATTTGGTAGTATTGATTGCGTCTGTCAGAGATATGAAGCGCATCAATGACATTTTTGAAACCTATCGACCGGATATTGTATATCATGCAGCAGCACACAAGCACGTGCCACTGATGGAAAACAGTCCGGATGAAGCAATTAAAAATAACGTATTGGGAACCTTGCATGTAGTATGGGCTGCCAATAAATGGAAAGTCAGCCGATTTGTTTTAATTAGTACGGATAAGGCTGTTAATCCAACAAATGTAATGGGAGCTTCCAAACGAATCTGCGAAATGATTATTCAGGCATATAACAGAAATTCCAAAACGGAATATGTTGCGGTAAGATTCGGAAATGTTTTAGGTAGTAACGGAAGCGTTATTCCGTTGTTTAGAAAACAGATTGCCAGCGGTGGTCCGGTAACAGTAACTCATCCGGATATTATTCGTTATTTTATGACGATTCCGGAAGCAGTTTCCCTGGTTCTTCAGACTGGAGTTTATGCAAAGGGTGGAGAAATTTTTGTGCTGGATATGGGTGAACCGGTGAAAATCTATGACTTGGCAAAGAACCTGATTCGTCTGTCCGGAATGAAAGTGGGCGAAGACATTGAAATTGTCTTTACCGGACTTCGACCGGGAGAAAAACTGTATGAAGAATTGCTGATGGATGAAGAAGGCATGAAAGATACAGAAAACAAATTGATTCATATTGGACGACCAATTGATTTTGATGAAGAACAGTTCCACAAGGATATGGAGGAACTGGCCGAGGCAGCAGAGAGTGAATCAAAAGACATCAGAAGAATAATTCAGAAAATTGTGCCGACGTATCGGGTGAAGGAGTAGGAATGAAAATTGGAATTCTGACACATTACAATGTGTACAATCAAGGGGCACAGTTGCAAATGTATGCAATGAAAAATTGGTTAGAAGAATTAGGACATCAAGTATATATACTGACCTATCAAAAAAATTTTGATTTTGATCATAAGAAAGAAAAACGCAATAGCGGATCCGTTGCAAATATCGGATATTACATCAAAGAATATCTACTTAAGGAAGGACTCGGAGTTACTCTGTTCAATACGAAAAAGGTAACAAAATTAAAAAAGGACTTCGAAAAAGTGGAAACGAGACCATATGATGCCAGTGATTGCGATGCAATTATTATTGGTAGTGATGAAGTCTTTAGTATTGATGTGGGATGCAATCGAATGATGTATGGTTATGGAATAGAGAATATACCAGCGATTGCTTACGCCCCGGCCTTTGGAAGAACTACGGAAGAAACTTTAAAACAGTTTAATTGCTATGATTTGGTCAAAGAGGGATTAAGTAATCTGTATCAATTGTCCGCTAGGGATGTTCATACCCGGAAGATGATACAATCGTTAACCGGAAGGGATGTTCCTTTGGTGTGTGACCCGGTAATCCTATATAGTGGGAAGGCGTTTCACGTTCCCGTAAAAAAAATCAAAAAGAAGTATATGATTATTTATGCCTATGGAAGACATATGGTAGATAAAGATGAAGTTCGAGAAATTAAGGCTTATGCAAAAAAACATCAGTTACTGACGGTTTCATTAGGAACCTACCATAAGTGGTGTGATAAAAATATTGTTTGTGACGCACAGGAATGGTATTCCTATTTTCAGGATGCAGAGTGTGTGTTAACCGATACATTTCACGGAAGTGTAGTTGCAATGAAAAATCATTGTAATCTGGCGGTTTATATTCGTGAATCTATTAATTCTTTTAAAATGACTTCGCTTTTGGAGAGCACAGGTTTACAGAAGAATCGTTTAGAAAGTATCACCGAAAACAATTTAGAAAAGGTATTGTCTCAGAAAATTGATTATGCTTTGGTAGATGAGAATATATCGAAGATGGTGAAAGAAAGTGAGACATACCTGTTAAATTCGTTGGAGAGTATTAATGAAAAATAATATATTAGAACAATCTAATTTCGCATGCTCCGGTTGTGGAGCATGTGCTTGTATATGCCCGAAAAATGCAATTGAAATTCAGTTGGATGCATCCGGGTTTTATACGGCAAAGATAGATGAAAATAAATGCATCAACTGTGGACTTTGTAAAACAGTATGTACCAGATACGAGGAAACGGTGGGAGAAATCTCATTGTATGATTCTAAAGTATATGCTGCACAGAGCAGTAATGAAGATGTGATTCGTAACAGTTCTTCAGGAGGAATTGCTTGCGAATTATCTCGGTGGGCTGTGCAGAATGGATATAAGGTCATCGGTGTTACATACGATACAGAGAAGAACAGTGCAGAACATATCATAATTAGTGCAGAAAATGAAATAGTAAAACTGTCCGGTTCCAAGTATCTTCAGAGCAATCCGGAAAAGGCATTCAAAGAGGCGGTAGAACTTGCAGTACAAAGTGCCCAGGAACGCTTTGTTGTTTTCGGAACACCTTGCCAGATTTCCGGTTTAAAGAAGGTGATTGAACAGAAACACATTAGGGAGCAGTTTTTATTAATAGAAATATTTTGCCATGGTGTGCCATCCTATAAACTATGGCAAAAGCAGTGTGAAAAAATACAAAAGAAACTTGGAACCAATAAATTTGATTCTGTAATATTCCGTTACAAAAAAGATGAATGGCATAATTATTGTCTGCGTGTTGATTCCGGTACGCAGACGTTTTTCGGAGAAAGAGAAAAGGAACTGTTTTGGCAGGTTTACTTTGAAAATATTTTGCTAAGCGATAGCTGTTATCATTGTCGAATGAGAAAAGAAATGACTAATGCAGATATCCGATTAGGAGATTATTGGGGAAAACGATATCAGGAACGGGAGGATGGCGTTTCCGTTATCTTTGCTCCGACAGAAAAGGGGAACGATGTAATTTCTCAACTGAGTGAGAAAAAAACAATTCGCTTTATGGGATGTGGTGATGCAGAAGAAATTCTCAGAGCGCAAAACATGCGTGGATATCATCAGAAGGAATTGCATGATAAGGCAATGAATGCACTGGTTGAAAGTGGAGACATTCAATATGCAGTGAAGATTTCCAGAAAAGGAATGACAGGAAAACAGAAACTGAAGAGAAAAGCATTGAGATGCAGTACTTTTATTCCTAAGAAAATGAGAAAAAAAATGAGAAGTATGTATCGAAAAGTGTTGTTAAGGAGATAGGGTATCTAATCTTGTAAAAGGTGGTATAGTAGGTTAATTGAAGATGAAAAATGTATTGGTTATTATAGGAAAATTAAAGATTGGCGGTGCAGAACGAGTTGGTTTTGAAATTGGATATAATGCGGACCAATCGAAATATAAAATTCATTATGTGGTTTTTGGAAATGAAATTGGATCATATGAAGAAACACTAAAGGCAAAGGGATGTGTTATTCATCATATGGATAGTCCATCAAGCAATTATCTCCAGTACTATCGAAGCCTAAAAAAGTTAATTAGAGAAGAAAAAATTTTAGTGATTCATTCACACACTATGTTTAATTCAGGGTGGGCGATGTTAGCAGGAAAGAAATGTGGAGTACCTATTCGTATTTCACATTCACATACGATAAAAGATACGAATAAAAGAGGGATTGTCAAAAACTCTTATGAAAAGATAATGCGAAAAATAATTCTTCAAAATGCTACAGACTACGTTGCCTGTGGAACAGGAGCAGGAGAATGGTTATACGGGGTAGAACAATTTCGAGAAAAGGGACAACTGATTTACAATGGAATTCAGTTGAGTGAATATTATTATAGGGAGAATATCCGAAATCAAATCAGAAAAGAATTGGGAATTGAGGATAAGTTTGTAATCGGTCATGTGGGACATTTGGCGAGTGTGAAAAATCAAAAATACTTAATCAATATTCTGCCAAAGATTCTCGAAAAGAAAAAGAATACAGTTCTTCTTTTTTTGGGGGACGGAACAGACCGAGAAAGTCTCGAAAATATGGTTAAAGAACAAGATTTGAAAGATTTTGTGATTTTTACAGGTAATGTGAACAATGTTGGGGAATATATGAGTGCAATGGATGTGTTTGCATTTCCATCGCTTCATGAGGGAATGCCGTTATCGTTGATTGAAGCTCAGGCTAATGGTTTACCGTGTTGTATTTCAGATAGAATTCCAAGAGATGTTTATTTGACTGATCTGATTAAAGGATTATCGATTGATGAAGCATCAAAGGGATTATGGATAGAATCTTTGTGTAATGCGAAAAGGACGCATGTCGAGAGGTATGCTGAATTGATAGAATCAAAAGGTTTTGAAACATCTGATATGCTCAAAAAAATATACGACTTATATGAAAGGTGATTTGATGAAAAAGAAAATTATTTTTGTAATAGATACATTACGAATGGGTGGGGCTGAAAAAAGTCTGATATCACTTTTAAAATCATTAAATTCAGACAGAGTCGATGTGGATTTGCTTGTGTTTGAAGGCGGTGGGATTTTAGAAAATGAAGTGCCTGAATGGGTGAACATTATTCATGGTGATGTTGTAACACGAGGAATGACTTTAGAGTTGAGAAAGTATTGGTTTGAATTAATTAAGACAGGACATTTCATTGCTGCATATGACAGAATACGACTAAAAATAAGGACCGTTTTTCGTAAAAAGATGGTATTTAATTGGAAAATAGTAAAAAAACATTTAAATAAATTGCCAAACCAATATGATGTTGCAATTGGATATCTTGAAGGAACATCTGACTTCTTTGTAATAGATAAAATAGATGCAAAGAAAAAAATAGGTTGGATACACATTGATTTTTCAAAAAGAGGTATTATGCCGGAAGAATCGGAGTACTATAATCAATTTGATAAATTAGTCACTATTTCGGAAATATGTAGAGAAGCTTTTATAAAATATGTTCCGAAAACTAAAAATAAGATAATCATTTTGGAAAATCTTGTGTTACCGGATGAAATCAAGGAAAAAGCAAAAGCGGATATAGAGGATGATTGGGAAAAATCAGAGTGTGCACATTTAGTTTCAGTTGGACGATTGGACTATCAAAAGGGGTTTGATATTGCAGCACAGGCAGCAAAAGAATTAAAGGATAGAAAAGTATCATTTTGTTGGCATATATATGGAAAAGGAGCCATGAAAGATCAAATTGAGACATACATTGAAGAACAGAAAATTGATGATGTATTCAAATTAGAGGGATTAAGAGAAAACCCTTATCCATATGTAAAGAGAGCAGATATTGTTGTTCAGCCATCTAGATTTGAAGGAAAATCCATTGTTTTAGATGAAGCAAAAATATTGGGAAAAGCGATAGTTGTTACAGACTATCCATCCGTAAGTGATCAAATAAAAAATGGGGAAACAGGATTGATTACTGAAATTTCTCCTAAAGCAATAGCAGATGGAATTGAACAGGTTTTAAATGATAGTACGTTGAAAGCCAGTTTGGAGTATAATGCAGAAAATGAGCAAAACAGTAGTTATCAGACAGTAGAAAAGATGTATGGGTTGATTAATTAAAATGGGAGGGAATAGTAATGCTAAGGCAAATGACATTGTTTATATCAGTAATGTTAATTACATTCCTATTCTTTTGGACCAACGATAATAAAAAAGACAAAAAAACAGGAGTCGTTATCATTACAATAATTATGGGATGCTTTAGTGGGTTTCGCTCTTGGTGGATGGGAGATCTGATCAAATATCACACTTTGTATGCATTAGTAAATGGCCCGAATTCATCAGAGTCTTTAGCAGAAAAAAATGTTAATCGTGGAATTCGTTATTTTTTTTGGTGCGCCGGACATCTGGGGATTTCATATGATGTGTGTATTTTTTTGATTTCAGCATTTTCAGCAATTGCGTTGGGGGTTTTAGTGTATCGATATTCAGAAGGACCATTTTGGAGTTATTTAATATATATTTCTATGGGATTTTATTTGTTTACCTATTCTGGATTAAAACAAACGATCGCAATGGGATTTGTTATTTTTGCTGTAATGGGACTTTTTGAAGATAATTGGAAAAAGTTTTATTTTTGGGTTTTAATTGCAGGATTATTTCACGCACCAGCATTAATCTTATTGCCGGCATATTTTATTGCAAAAAAAGAAATTGATAGAGCGTACGTTTTCTTTCTTGCAGTTTTCCTAGTGATTGGATATTTATTTAGAAATCAAATCGTAGAAATATTTGCTGATGCATACTATGAAAGTGAGAAAATGTATTCTGCTAATAAAACTATTGGTGGTAGAGTGATTGTAATGCTTTTGATTATTTTACTAGGGGTATTCCTGCGACCGTCAAGAGGAAAGGGGCTTTACTCAAAAGTTTTAAATCTTATGATTATAGCTGCGGCAATCCAGTATTTTTCAATTTATAACAATGTGTTTACAAGATTAGCGGATTATTATTATCAGTTTGTTGTTATATTTATACCGATGATGTTAGAAACAGGAGATCATCAATTGGCGGCAAAATCTGATGGAGAACATAAAATTGTAAGGTTTAACAGAGATGTGTATGTACTGTTGAGCTTTGGAATCATAGTATTTGCATTGTGGTTTTATGTCAATTCAACTCTTGCAAATCCAGCATTTGTAGATAACTATAAGTTTTTCTGGGAACAGGATGAATATGAGATAATGAATGAATTACAAAGGGGTGCGTAGATGATAAAATACAGCATTATTATTCCGGTATATCAATGTGAAAAGTACTTGGAGAGCTGTGTTCACAGTGTACTAAACCAACTAAATACTGATTTTGAAATACTCTTAATAGATGATGGTTCGAGTGATGGAAGTGCTGAATTGGCAGATGAATTAGCTAGTCAAAATGAAAGAATCAGAGTGTTTCATCAACAAAATAGCGGAGCGGCTAGCGCAAGAAACAGAGGAATAAAAGAATCGCGCGGTAAATACCTGCTCTTTTTTGATGCTGATGATTCCATAGAGGATAAGTTGTTCAAAAATATCGATGAAATCATAAATGAAAAAGAAAGAGAGCTAATTGTTTTTGGTGTAAATTTTGATTATTACCGAAATGATTGTATGGAACGAAGTGAGGTTCTTAGCTGTGCTCATAAGGGAGAATACAGTGTTGAACAAGTGATGAAAGAGTTTGAAAACTTTTTCTGGGATAATTCATTGTCCGGAACATGGAATAAGGTTTTTTCACGAAAAATTATTCGGGAAAATAATTTACAGTTTCAGGAAGGAATGATTATATATGAAGATTTGAACTTTGTGTTAAGTTATTTGCAACATATAAAAGAAATATTTTTTATAAATCAATCATTCTATCATTATCGAAATGAACTGGACAATAATCGGTTTTCGGATAGAGTCTCTGATTTAATAAGGTTACGAGAAAATAATTCACACTTATTATTTACACAATTGAAATTAGGGGAACAATATAAGAATGAGAATAAGCAGTTTTTAAAGGTTTCAGAAAACTTATATTTGACGTTTTTGCGTCAGAACATTATGGTCAATCATTACTCTGTTTCAGAAATGAAGGTTCTGCTTCCAGAGTATTGTTCAGAAAATCAGTTTAAACAATTGATGCAACAAGGCAATGAGTTAACGGACGATAATAAAAAAATCTTGGGACAAATTCGGCAAGGTGACTTTAATAAATTATATTGGGTTTTCAAAAAGAGAAAAATAATATCAGGTACAAAGAAAAAAATAAAAAAAATTATAAATATGACGGGAATGAAAAAGTTTCGTTAGAATGGACATTAGGTGAGAAGAATGAAAACAATCGATTTACAAGAAATGCAGCGAATAGAATTAAATCTTCTTTTAGAGTTAGATAAAGTTTGTAACAAACATAATTTAAAATATTTCATTGATGGTGGAACTCTTTTAGGAGCGATGTGTTATGAAGGATTCATTCCATGGGATGATGATATTGACTTAAAAATGCCTAGAAAAGATTATGACCGGTTGCTGGAATTACAAAGTGAGTTTCCAGCCCATATTTCTCTAGATGCTCCATCGAAGAAACATTGTGAGTATACAATGTTAAAGTTAATCGACAATCGAACAGTACTAATTGAGAAAAATGGAAAGATAGAGAAAAAGACAGGGGTTTATCTGGATGTTTTTCCGATGGATGGTCATCCAAAAGATGAAAAGACCTGCGAAGAACATTTTCGAAAATTACAAAGATACAATTCTTTATTCCATGAAGCGTTAAATTCTTTCATTAATTTGAAAAAATCGAAACGGATAACTAGCAGAATTAAGGGGTATGTCTATGAGATGATTTATTCTCCCTGGAAGCTTTATCAAAAACTAACTGAAACAGCAAAAACTGTAGATTATGATACAGCGGATGCAGTGGGACTGGTGATCGAAGGTAATCCTGTAAAAGAACGATTTGAAAAAGAGTGGTTGGAACCGGGATTTACATTGGAGTTTGAAGGACATCAGGTTCCGGCACCATCTGGCTATAAAAGACATTTGGAAATATTTTTTGGTGAACATATTACGAATCCGGAATATCATCATAATTTGCCGGTGATTCTTCCGGATCATCAGCATGAAGTATACTGGAAAGAATAGGAGAACAAAATGACAGAAAAACCAATAGTAAGTGTGGCAGTAATTACATATAATATGGCAAGGTATCTGCCGCAGTTGTTGGACAGCATATTAAAACAGAAAGTAAATTTCGATTACGAGATTGTAGTGGATGATGATTGTTCCCCTGATAATTCCAGAGAAATACTCATGGAGTATCAACAAAAGTATCCGGAACGCATGGTGATATTAACAAAAGACCACAATGAAGGTGGAAGTAAAAACATGTACGGCGTTTTAAGAAAATGTCGTGGAAAATATATTGCTATCCTAGAAGGGGACGACTGGTGGGAAGTTGAAGATAAATTGCAATACCAGTTCGACTTTATGGAAAGTCATCCGGAATACATCGGAATGTATTGCAATTCCTGGTGTGAGTTAAGTACCACAGAATCAATTCAGAAGGTTCGTAGGGATATAAAGGAACCAATGACTTTTTCTTATAAAGATTTTCAGGAGTATCATTTCTTTGACCGGTTGCCAAACAGTACTGATACGGCGTTTTTCAGAAACATTTTTCGGGATGCACCGGAAGAAGAATTGGATGTATTTTATAAGGCGCATCCAATGGTGTGGGATCAGTCCCTTGCTTTGATTTTATATGGAAAAGGCACTGTCTACGTGGATCCCAGAATTGTCAGTCATCATCGAACCATTGTGGAAGAAGGCGGAACGAACTATCAGTCAAAATATGCAGTGGAAGATCATAAAGAATCTGATGCTTATATGTATGCCTGTCACGAAGAATATATGGAACATGTACTTCATAGAAGTTGCAGAAAGTTTTATAAAGTTCGTGGAATGCTTTATGCAGAAGCTTATTGGATTGCGAAGAAATCTGGTAAAGATGAAGACCGACAAAAGGCAAAAGAAATCTGGAACCAGAGAAAGAAAAAATGGCCGTTGGTATTCTGGGCATTTTATTGGGGCTGTGGCACGGTAAAAAGAAAAGTGTTTGGGAAAAAGAAATGAAAAAGTTTTTGAAGATTGTTTTCTATGTGTTGCTGACAATTGTTTTAATTACAGGGATTTATATTGTGACACATACTAGAAATGATGTGGTTGTGACCAAATATCAACTCGAAGCAAAGATAAAAAATAGCATGCGAATTGTCCAATTAACTGATTTGCATAATGCAGAGTTCGGTGAGGATAATTCAGAACTGGTTCAACTGGTTCGGGAGCAGAAACCTGACTTCATTGTTTTGACAGGAGATATGGCAAATAAAGATGAGGAAGATATTTCCGTTGCCTGCAACCTTGTGAAACAGTTGGCTGGCATTACCAAAGTATTTTATTGTTATGGAAATGCTGAGAAGTCTTGGGAAAAGAATTACCAAAGAAATTTCGGAGAGGCAATAAAAAAGAGTGGAGGAATTGTTTTGGACCGAAATTTTGAAGATGTGGAAGTAAAAGGAAATGAACTGCGAATTGGTGGATATATGGGCTATTATAATGCACCACATATGACTGAAAAAACACCAGAAGAACAGCAGAAAACTGCAGCTTTTGAAAGCAGTTTTGAAGATACAAGTCGTTATAAAATTTTACTGGATCATATCCCTACCACCTGGGTGGATTGGGAGCATCTGGATGACTTTTCTATTGATTTGGTTTTTAGTGGTCACTATCATGGTGGAATGTTGCAGTTTCCTGTAACCGGGAAGGGATTATATGTACCATACATTGGATGGTTTCCGGATAAATTAAAAGGAGTATTCAAAGGGAAAGATGCAGTATGTGTATTATCTTCAGGGCTAGGATCGGAATATCCGATTCCAAGAGTGAATAATGCTCCGGAAATCGTAGTAGTGGATTTGGAACCAAGTAATAAATAAAAATGGGAGATGATGTTTTGAAAAAAATATATAAAGTAATCAAAAGAATCATTGGATTTTTCGCAGCAATCGTGGCATTCATTTTATTATCGCCGGTGATGTTGATTACTGCAATCTGCATTAAGGTAGAATCCAAAGGACCGATTCTTTTTAAACAGGATCGCATTGGAAAAAACGGAAAAGTCTATAAGATTTATAAGTTTCGTTCCATGTGTATGAATGCGGAAAATATGGGAACAGGAGTGTATTCCAATAAAGGAGATTCCCGCGTGACAAAGGTAGGAAGAATTATTCGAGCTACCAGTATCGATGAATTGCCACAGTTAGTGAATATCATCAAAGGGGAAATGGCTTTTATCGGACCACGTCCACCACTTACGTATCATCCGTGGGAATTTAGTGAGTACACAGAGGAACAAAAGAGAATGTTTGAAGTTCTTCCGGGAATTACCGGATGGGCACAGGTGCATGGACGAAAAGATGTGGAGTGGCATGAAAGAATCAAGTTAAATGTCTGGTATGTCGACCACATTTCATTTCTGCTAGATGCAAAAATATTTTTTATGACTATATATAAAGTTTTGATAAATGCCGATAATGAAAATATTGGCGAAACATTAAAGAAAGATAACGGAGAAGAAAATGGCACTGAAACTAATGTACATAACCAATAGACCGGAAATTGCGGAAATTGCAGAAAATGCCGGCGTGGATCGAATATTTGTGGATTTGGAATATATCGGAAAAGAACTGCGTCAAAAAGGAATGGATACAGTAAAAAACCGTCATCAGATTGAAGATGTAGCAATGCTGAAAAAGTCTTTGAAAAAGGCTGACGTTTTGGCAAGAGTCAATCCAATTCACGATGCAACATCGGAGTATTCTTCTTCTAAAGAAGAAATTGATGGAGTGATTAAGGCAGGTGCTGACTATGTGATGCTACCATACTTCAAGACGGTGGCTGAAGTTAAAGATTTCATTGAATACGTGGATGGAAGAACAAAGACCGTATTGCTGGTGGAAACACCTGAGGCGGTAGAGATTATTGATGAATTACTGGAAATGGACGAAATTGATGAGTTCTTTGTAGGATTAAATGATTTATCTTTGGGATATGGAAAGAAGTTTATGTTTGAGCTTTTAGCAGACGGAACTGTAGAAAATCTGACAGAAAAGTTTCGAAAGAAAGGAGTATTCTTTGGATTTGGCGGAATCGCAGCGTTAGGAAAGGGAATGCTTCCGGCAGAATACATTATCAGAGAACATTATCGTTTGAAATCAAAGGCGGTAATTCTTTCCAGAAGTTTCTGCAATACAGAGATTGAAACGGATTTGGACAAAATCCGAGAGATTTTTGAAACAGGACTTAAGGATATTCGAATACTGGAAGAAAAATGCGAGAATCATGAATTTGATTTTGAGGAAAACAAGAAACAGTTGGATGAAAAAATAAAGATGATAAGAGATGGAATCAGATGAATATTTTATTAACCGGTGCATGGAAGAATGCAAAAGAATATGTAGATAAAATTGAAGAAATGGGGCATCAGGTAAAGTTCCTGCAGTTTGAAAAAGATACATTGCCTTGCAATTATTAGTGGAAAGTATTTTTGTAATCCCCGTGGATTAACGAAAAAAACTTGGGTGTTCATATTATTTTTTGAAAAGTGGCAAGGACTGGATGGCATGAAGTGCTATTCAGCCCTTGTCTATTATCTGGCAATTTTGTCGTTTAGAGACTCTTCCACTTTTTTGTATGATGTGGTATTTATCGTGAATAGATTATTTGCTATTAAGCCAAGCCAAATAGTTGAACTGATCAAGATAGCGTTTCCAAGATTTATTTGGCATAAAATCAGAACAAATACCTACAGAACTCTCATTTTCAAAACCTCTGATATAAAAAGCAGATTTAATATTTGGATATTCTTTGTTGACAAATACAACTTTATTTGGGTAATTTAATTTATCAAATTCTTGCAAAATATCTTCAGAACATCCATCTCTGTCAGTAAAGAGGACAAAAAGATTATCGTAATTTATTCTTTGCTTTCTTTCATTCCATTTTTTTTTGGCTTCTTCAAAGGACTTGTAGTGTTGGAAGTACAAAGTTATATCTTTAAGTTGTCCGATAGGATAAGTGATATTATCCTCAAATACTTCAATTAATTCTGCGTTGATATAAGAATCAAAATCTTTTAATAAAAGAATGAAATCTTTGGGCTTGATCCACAAATTAATGAATGGGGAATTAAATTTTAATCCTAAATCATGTTGAATAAAAGTGCCGTTGCAGTTACTTGCGATTATCGAAGGAGAAAGATTTTTGTTGTTTTTTCTTAAATGTTTGATATAACTATTACGTTTGTGTTGGATTATTTTATTATTTGCCCTGCGAAGGAGAGCTTTTAGTTTTTTTATTATCATATGTGTATGCTCCTGTAATGTGTTCAATAATATAAAAAAATGGTCTAGTAATATAGTACAATTTTAACGGTTGGTTTTCAATAATTACATAACAAAAGATGTTAGAAGTCTTATGAAAAAAATTTAGGTAATAAAAAATATTGCCAGATAATATCATATTTATCTCGTTATTATGATAATTATGGCAAGCATACCAAGAAGGGTGGTTTAATCAATATGCTTAATTGAAGGGGGAACTATTCCATTCATCTATTTCCTAGTGTATAATTAGAGTGTTGATTTGATGAAAAGCCTAGTTTAGTAATCGAGGTAAAATGGATAGTATTCGGTAAAGATAAAGAAGGAATCAGATGAATATTTTATTAACCGGTGCATGGAAGAATGCAAAAGAATATATAGATAAAATTGAAGAAATGGGGCATCAAGTAAAGTTCCTACAGTTTGAGAAAGATGCATTGCCTTGTGACTATGAATGGGTAGAAGGTTGTGTCTGTAATGGTTTGTTTTTACATCATAAAATGAACCTGTTTAAAAATCTGAAGTGGGTACAGATTACTAGTGCAGGAAGTGACAGAGTCCCAATGGATTATGCGAAAGAACAAGGAATTCAGGTAAATGCTGCACGAGGAGTTTATAGTGTTCCCATTGCAGAACATGTATTAATGTGTGTGTTGACACTACTTCGCCAATACACTTTTTTTTCGAAAAATCAGGAACAACGAATTTGGGAAAAGAATCGAAGCTTAAAAGAACTAGCTGGTATGACCGTTGGAATTGTTGGTTGCGGTAGTGTAGGAATGGAATGTGCTAAAAGGTTTAAAGGATTCGATGTCAAATTAGTAGGATTTGATGTGGAATGCAGAGAAACGGATGTCCTAGATGAAATGATTGAAATGAAGGAATTTTCAAAAAGAATTCATGAGTTAGATATTATTGTTTTGACTGTACCTTTAGTTTCTGTAACAGTTCATTTAATTAACGGAGATACCATTACACAAATGAAAGACGGAGTGATTTTGGTCAATGTTTCCAGAGGTGGAGTGGTTGATACGAAAGCTCTGATTGCAAACAAGGAAAAGTTCAGTGGAATTATTCTGGATGTGTTTGAGGAGGAACCATTGGAAAGTGATAGCTCACTTTGGACGATGGAGAATGTGATAATTACGCCGCACAACAGTTTCGTGGGAGATGGAAATGATAAGAGACTGGATGATGTGGTGGTGGAAGGAATATTGAGACTTATTAAAGATGAAATGAATAATTAATTAGAAAGAGGTTTTGTATTGAACAAAAATAATATTACATATAAGGTGATACGAACAATATATCATCAATATAAGTTTGTTAGTAGAAATAGAAAATGCTACAAAGACAATAGACAATATTTTGGTGAAAAGTATGCATCGATTTGCAAAAAACTAAATAAAGCTGAGAAAAGAAAAGCTTATAGCAAAATAGTAGAATTAAAGAATGATAAAGACGAATTCATTTTTAATTATCTAAAAAAATATATTCGAAACAAAAACAATGATTTCTATGTACAAAACGAATGTTTAACAAGTTCTGATAATAAATCAAACATATGGGTGTTTTGGTGGACGGGATTTGAAACTGCACCAGATGTTGTAAAAGTTTGCGTTGAAAGTATAAAAAGGAATGCTGGAAAACATAAAGTGATTTTACTGGATAAGGATAATTATAGTAAGTATATTCAAATTCCAGAACATGTAAGAATTAAGCATGATCAAGGGATAATAGGACATGCTCATTTCTCGGATGTAGTGAGATTGTCATTATTAAGTAAATATGGCGGGGCGTGGTTAGATGCAACATTATTCATTTCAAAAGAAATACCCGACTACGTATTCGAACATTTTTATACGTGTAAGTCCTATTCGGAGGATAGTCTTTTTATCTCAAAGTCCAAATGGACGACATTTTTTTTGGCTGGAAACAGGGAATTTCCATTATTTTCTTTTGCAAGGGACACGTTAGTTAATTATTGGGAAAATAATGATAAAGCAATTGACTATTTGTTTATGGACTATGTCTTTGAAATGGCTTGTAGAGAAAACTCTTATATTAGTTCAGTGATTAGTTCGATGCCAGATAATAATCTGAAAAGAAATGATTTAATGAGTTTGTTAAATGAACCATTTAACAAAGAAGTGTTGGAAGATTTATTTTCTGATGATACCTTTGTCTTTAAACTGTCCTGGAGATATGGAAAGTTACGTACAAAGGATGAAAATGGAAATATGACAAATTATGGTTATTTGGTGAAGGAATATATAAAATAATTATCGAAGATGGAGAAAAATCAATGTTGGATTTAGAGACATTCTGCGATGAAAAAACTAGTTGGGATGTTGAACATGCAATCTATCATTGTATGGAAATGGCAAATGTGAAGTGGAAATTATTAAAAAAATATTATGACCTTAGAGGAATATGTGGGACTAATGGAAGACGATATAATAATTCATCAAAGGTTATGTTTGCAAAAAATATAATGGTTGGATTAGGACTATTTACGAGAAAAAAGTATAATACATTTCAAAAGGGGATGCCTGATTTTATGTTAAGTCATTATCCAGATTTATTTTGGTGATTATTACACTATATAACAGTTTCGATGGTGAAGGAAATGATAAGAGACAAGATGAATTAGTAATGGAAGGAATACGTGAATGGAAAAAAATAAAAAAGTAAGTATTATTGTTCCGGTTTATAATGTTGAAAAATATTTACCAACCTGTATTGATTCGCTGGTTAATCAAAGCTATCAAAATTTAGAAATTATTTTGGTAGACGATGGATCGAAAGATCGAAGTGGTGAAATATGTGATGAGTATGCAAGACAGGATCAAAGAATTATAGTGATTCACAAAGAAAATGGTGGTTTGTCAGATGCGAGAAATGCAGGGATTGATAAAGCGTCAGGAGACTATTTAGCTTTCATAGATTCAGATGATTGGGTTGATAACTCGATGATTGAAAAAATGATATTAAAAATCAAAGAAACTGATTCAGATGTAGCAATTTGTAATGCACGATTAGCATATGACGATTATCGAAGAGTTGATAGTCCGGTTTGGAGTATTGAGGAAGAAGTTTTATCCGGAACTGAGGCTATGCAACGATTAGGCCAAAAGGGAAAGGTTTGTTATATTATCGCTTGCAACAAATTATACAAGAAGAAAATTTTTGAACAAATAAGATATCCAAAGGGATACATTCATGAGGACGAAGCCGTGATTCATTACGTATATGAGAATAGTGAAAAAGTTTGCCTAATACCAGAAGACTTATATTATTACAGACAACGCGAAGATAGTATTATGGGAAATGGTTTTTCAATCAAAAGGATAGACTCGTTAGTAGCATTATCAGATAGAATTTCTTTTTTTCACAAAAGAAAACAATATGACCTTGAAAACTTCACTTTAAAGGAATACGATGATATTTTATGGAAAATAATTTCGGATATTCCAGATTTTTATATGAATAAAATCTATGCAAAAAGATTAAAAAGAAGTCTTAGAAGAATAATTGTGTTAATTTTAAAAAACGGAGAATTATCATTAGG
>JAILRZ010000163.1 GCA_024697845.1 Eubacterium sp.
GATATATTGTACAGCTGACCAATGAAAATTTATATGAGCTGTTTTTATTTAATCCATACGAAATTATGCGGGGACAGGTATGGAGATTATTTACATGGATTTTAACAGCGCCGGATTCCCTTGGAATCTTTACGATTGTGATGCTGTTTTTATATTATTCTCTGGGAACGGCGTTGGAGAAAACCTGGGGAACGTTTCAATACAATCTTTTTTTACTATCAGGATTTGTCTTTACAATCATTGGAGCTACCGTTATCTTTTTTATCTACGCCATTTATTATTCCAATTCGGAATATGGGGTAATGTACAATGCTCATGTGGCTGAGCTAATGGGATTATATGTATCTGCAATGGTTAGTACATTTTACATTAATATGTCTATTTTTCTTGCGTTTGCAGTAACTTATCCGGACGTGGAATTATTATTATATTTTGTGATTCCGGTAAAGATTAAATGGTTTGGATATCTGTATGGCGCATTTATTGCTTATGATATTTTCTCGAGTTTTAAGAATGCCGGAGGACAAACATTTATTGCTGTGATTCATACGGTAATTGTACTGGTATCCCTATTGAATTTCTTTATTTATTGGATTTCGGGTTGGGGAAAAACAGGAAGTCATATAAAGCGTAGTCATACGTATAAAAAATCCATTCGTTCCGGACAAAAGGAACGGACTTATAGCAACGGAGCAAAGCACAAATGTTATATTTGCGGACGGACGGATTTGGATTATCCGGAACTGACCTTCCGATATTGTTCCAAGTGTAGCGGTGGAAAAGAGTATTGTCAGGATCATTTATTTACCCATACACATCAATAACACAGACAGATTGGAGAAAGACAATGAAACAACAGGAATTTGAACGAAGCGCCGGACTTTTAATGCCAATCAGCAGCTTGCCGTCTGCATACGGAATCGGAACTTTTGGAAAAGAAGCCTATCGTTTTGTAGATCAATTAGTGATGGCTAGACAGAAATACTGGCAGGTGCTTCCGTTGGGACCAACCGGTTTTGGAGACAGTCCGTATGCATCTTTTTCGGCTTTTGCAGGAAATGGCTATTTTATCGACTTGGATACACTGATTGAAGAAGGGCTACTGACCAAGGAGTATGTAGAAAGTTTCCGCTGGAATATGGAAGACCAATATGTGGATTACGGACTGCTACATCAGTCCCGTTTTCAGGTACTAAAAAAGGCTTATGATAATAGCAGACATCAGGAAACAGAAGAATATCGGGTATTTTTAAAGGAAAACGAATTCTGGTTGGAGGATTTCTGTTTATTTATATCCTGCAAGAAATATTTTGAGTATATTGCCTGGCAGGATTGGGAAGAAGAAATCAAGTTCAGAAAGCCGGAAGCATTAAAGAAATATAAGGAAATCTTAAAGGAAGATATTGAATTCCAAAAATTTGTGCAATTCAAATTTTATGAACAGTGGGGAAAATTAAAGGAATATGCCAATGAAAAGGAAATCGAGATTATTGGTGATATTCCGATTTATATGGCAGAAGATTCTGCAGACGTGTGGCAGACACCATCGATTTTTCAGTTAGATCAGGAGTTGAATCCGAAAAAAGTGGCAGGAGTTCCACCGGATGCTTTTTCCGAAACAGGACAGCGTTGGGGAAATCCGTTATACGATTGGAAAAAACTGGAAAAGGATGATTTCTCCTGGTGGAGAAGACGAATGGAACATTCCGCAAAACTTTATGATGTGATTCGAATCGATCATTTTATCGGAATGACAAAATATTATTCCATTCCGGCTGAAGATACGGATGCAACCAATGGAAAATGGAATCCGGGTCCGGGCATGAAATTGATTGATGCAATCAATGAAGCTGTGGGTGATAAGAGAATTATTGCTGAGGATTTAGGTGTGAAAATGCCGGAAGTGGAAGAAGTTTTAAAAAAGAGTGGATATCCGGGCATGAAAGTGTTAGAATTTGCCTTTGATGGCAATCGAAAAAATGAGCACTTGCCATACAATTGGGATGCCAATCTGGTGGCTTATGGCGGAACCCATGATAATGATACTTTGGTGGGGTACTTTACCGGTCTGCAATGGTGGGAATTAGGATATATTCGTGAATATATGGGAAATACCCATGCTTCCATTGAAGAACTGGTAGATTCAGTTTTTAGAGAAGCCTATGCCAGTGTGGCCAACCTGGTTATTTTCCAAATTCAGGATGTTTTAAAAGTAGGAAGTCTTGGTAGAATGAACATCCCTTCATCTATGGGAACAAACTGGCGTTGGAGAATGACAAAGAATCAGATCCGGGAAAAGGATTTGGAACGACTGAGATATTTATGTGATATCTATGGAAGATAATTCTAATAAATATGGTACTATGCAAAAAAACAGAGGAGGACTGAACTAATGGAGAAGAAACCGTTTGTAACTTTAGAACAGTTAAAGGAGATTGAAAAGACATACCCAACCCCATTTCATATTTACGATGAAAAAGGGTTTGTAGAAAATGCGAGAAATGTAAATAAAGCATTTTCATGGAATAAAGGATTTCGTGAGTATTTTGCAGTAAAGGCGACTCCGAATCCATTCATTATCAAACGTTTGAAAGAAGAAGGAATCGGTGTGGATTGTTCTTCTTATACAGAACTGATGATTGCGGATAAATTAGGATTCCGCAATGACGAAATTATGTTTTCGTCCAATGAAACACCGGAGGGAGAATTTAAGTATTGTAATTCTTTAGGTGGAATTATCAATTTAGATGACATTACTATGATTGATTTTATGGAAGAAGAATGTGGAATTCCTGAAACGGTATCCTGCCGTTTCAATCCGGGTGGAATCTATGAAGTATGTAATGGAATTATGGACAACCCTGGAGATGCAAAATACGGAATGACACCGACACAGATTCGTGACGCATTCAGAATTTTAAAAGAAAAAGGTGTGAAGCATTTTGGAATCCATGCATTTTTAGCAAGTAACACGGTTACTAATGAATATTATCCAATGCTTGCAAGAGATATTTTTGAATTGGCAGTTTCATTGAAGAAAGAATTGGATGTACATATTGCATTTGTAAACCTTTCCGGTGGTGTAGGAATTCCTTATCGTCCGGATCAGGAACCAAATGATATTTTCGCCATTGGAGAAGGCGTTCATAAAGTATATGATGAAGTACTCGTTCCGGAAGGCATGGATGATGTGGCAATTTATACGGAAATGGGCCGTTTCATGATGGGACCATACGGAGCCTTGGTTACAAAGGCGGTTCATGAAAAGCACATTTATAAAGAATACATCGGTGTGGATGCCTGCGCAGTAAACCTGATGCGTCCTGCAATGTATGGAGCATATCATCATATCACTGTTATGGGAAAAGAAAATGAGCCTTGCGATCATACATATGATGTAGTTGGTTCTTTATGTGAAAATAATGATAAATTTGCAGTGGACAGAAAATTACCAAAGATTGATATGGGAGATTTCTTAGTAATCCATGACACAGGAGCTCATGGTTTTGCAATGGGATATAACTATAACGGACGATTAAAGTCTGCAGAATTATTACTGAAGGAAGATGGAAGTGTTGAATTAATCCGTCGTGCTGAAACACCACAGGATTACTTTGCAACCTTTGATTTCAGCGATATCTTGAAATAATTAAAATTGGAGTAGAACATGAACAAAATTGTAGGAGATTTATTGAAAAATCGAAATGTGACAGAAAATCTGAAAGCTTATCCGGAGCAGTTTATGGCATTGAATCACGAATATGCCCTGATTCGAATGGCAATGAATTACTATACTTATTTTTCGATGACAGAAGACGACCAGGGAATGATTATGGATTACTATCAGGAATTGTCACTGCTTCATTCCATTATTGAGAAAATAATCTGCAAAAAGGAACAGGTGGGAGAAGAAGAAATCTCAACAGTTTTGGAACTTCGAAATAAGATTGTGGAACAGGTACAGGACCTGACTTGTTATGTAGATATTTTTAATGTGTATGAGCATGCACTGAATCGTGTGGAATATCGTTTTCGTGAGGAAGAATTGCCAAAGGATTACAGTGATGAAGATATGACCAGAAAACTGATGAATTATATTCTGGAAGACGAGGATCGTATGGCGGTAAACCAGAAAATCAGTCAGGTCCTCGGTCAGCTTCCGCTTCGTCTGACAAAAAACAAATTCTTTGAAATGCTGGTACAGGGAATGTCTATCTACAAGGAAGGAACGAAAAAAAGTCTGGATGATTTTCTTTATATGATTCAGACCACCAGTATGCTGGAAAAATCTGAAACAATGATAAGTAATTATCCCCATTTACAAGAAGTGGTGGATTCTTTTACACAAGTAAAATTTAAGACGATTTCTAATGAAGAATACGAGGAAATGCGTTATAATATAGAAAAGTCTTCAGAGTATATTGAAGATGTTATGAACGGCAATCTGATGTTACAGGAAATTGTCAATGATTTGTTGTTAATTCTGTATACTGTAGATGCTCAGGAAGAAAATAAAACCACTACGGTATGTTCTGAAATTATCAAAAATACAAATTTGCTTTTCCTTAAAAAATTTCCAGAAAAATCTGTAGATGAAATTGAGGAGATGTTTGTGGAACTGGAAGGCTGTCAGGAGGAATTATATCCGAAACTGACTTCTTTCGATATTACGGATGAAATCAGAAAAAGCTATACGGAACAGCTTGGAGAATTGGGACTGGAAGAAGTCTACAAAAAAGTATATCAGTTACCAAAACTGAATTCTGACAGTATGTTTATTGCGTTAGATGAAGAACCTGATTCAGAAAATGTGACAGAGTCCTATGTGGCAGAAAAACAGGAGCAGTTAATTGAATCCTATCGCCGGCTGTTCTCAGAACAGGAACAGATGGTAAACCGTGCGGTAATGTCAATGGCATTGTCGGAATTGCCGGTATTCTTCAATAATATTAGTGAATTACAAGATTATATTTATAATTGCCTTTCCATTTGTACGGAAAGAGCAGAAAAGTTGGCGTGTATTGAGATTCTCAATGGAATCATAGAGAGCTAATGGGAGTTTGTTTATGATCTGGTATAATGATTTATATGTTGGATATAATCTTCTTGAACGGAAAAGAGAAGTCATCCGCAAAATGAAATGGGGAAAACAGCAGTTTAATGTTTTCGTCATTACCTTGTCAAGAAATGAACATGATTTATTGGAAATATATCCTTCCAATGTCCTGACACAAAAATATTACAAAGACTCAGATTTGGTAGTTGTAGGGATTGCCTATGGAAAAGAGGAAGCCTACGATATGATGCAACTGGTGCTTACGGATTGTATGGAAGAAACCGGTGGGTTGGATGTGAAACAATATATTCTAAGTCAGATGAATGGATAAAAAAGAAGCAAGGAAGAACGGCTTATGATTTTGGAAATTGGTTTATTAATATTAAAAATCTTGGGAATCATATTAGTAGTCGTTTTATGCCTTGCTTTACTTTTGTTGTTTTATCCTATAAAATATATGGGAAATGTGGAAGTGAAAGAAAAAAATGCCACGTACAAGGGAACTGCCTGGTGGCTCTTTCATATCATTCATTTTCGCATAGAAGGGGAAAATCAGTATGGTGCAGGAAAACTCCGGGTGTTTGGAATACCGGTTTACAAAATAAACTTTCCGGGGGAAGAAGAGGAAGAAGAGGAACAGGCTTCTTCAGAGAAGGAAAAGTCGGACGCCGTTTCTGAGAATAAAGTGGAAACAACAGAAGCCCAAGTGGAACAGAAAGGCTCCGGTGAAGAAAATCCTGGAAGTTTCGAGGACGAAGAAAAGATTCCGTTTACGGAAAAGGTTCGGCGGATCACTCGAAAAATAAAGGAACTATGGCAAACTGTTAAAGAGGCTTATGGAGCTTCCGTGGAAAAAGCGGAACTGGCAAAGGTGAAACTACAGGATACAAAAAAAATACTGAAAGCAAAAACAACAAAACGAGCATTTTACTTTACGAAAGAAATGGTAATAAAGATCCTGCAGCAGATCAGACCACGAAAGGTAGAAGGTGCGCTTACCTTTGGAATGGAGCAACCGGATCAAACCGGGAAAATTCTTGGGTATGTATCCATTGGATGTGCGATGTTTAAGATTCCGCTGGATCGAATGAATATTACTCCGGACTTTGAGAAAAAAGTTTTGGATGGATATTTGAGCGTGAAAGGGAGAATCCTTTTGGGAATTGTACTTGTATATCTGTTGAAATTGTATTTTAATAGAGATGTGAAACGTGTAATGAAACGGTTAGGAAAATAACCTTTGAAGGATAGAATAGGAGGCAGCAATATGTCAGATAACAAAAACACAACAGAAGAATTATTAAAAGCAATGGAAAAGTTTATTACAACAAAGTCCGTTGTCGGGGAACCGATTACCATTGATGATACCATTCTTCTTCCAATGGCTGATGTGTCTTTTGGAATGGGAATCGGAACGTTTTCCAAAGGGGATAACGGTACTGGTGGTGTTGGTGGAAAGATTACACCGACAGCAGTATTGGTAATGAAAAACGGTACTTCGAAAATTATCAGCATTAAGGAACAGGACGGATTCTCTAAGATTATGGATTTGGTACCTGATGTGGTAAATAAATTTACCAGCAAAAATGATGATGATTTTGATGTTGAAGAAAACAATGACTAAATAAGGGATTCCGCAGCATATACTAAAAGAAAAAGAGAATTCGAAATGCGAAAAATAATTGGATTTGCACTGTTCTTTATTGCAGTGGGAATGTTCTTTTCGTTGTTTATGGAGAGTACTTTTTTTACAATCTGCATGATTATCCTATGTTTGGTACTGGGATTTAATCTGTTTTGCTGTGGAAGGATAGGAAGATAAATGAATATAGCAGAATTATTTAACAAGGATAAAACAGTCTTTTCTTTTGAAGTGTTTCCACCGAAGAAGGAAAGTGGAATTGAAACAGTTTATGAGACATTGGGACAACTTACAGATTTGCAACCGGATTTCATCAGTGTAACTTATGGTGCAGGAGGAAGCGGTGTGGCAAATGCTACCACGACAGACCTTTGTTCCCATATCAAGAATCAGTTGGGCGTAGAAACTATTGCACACTTGACTTGTTTATATAATACAAGAGAAAGTGTCGATGAGATTCTGAAAAATCTAAAGGCAGAAGGTGTTGAAAATATTCTTGCACTTCGTGGAGATGCAAATCCGGATTATGAAGTGAAAAAAGATTTTCGTTATGCATCAGATTTGACAGAATATATTTTATCCAAAAATATGGGATTTCATGTGTCCGGGGCCTGTTATCCGGAAGTTCATCAGGAATCTGACAGCATGCGCGCTGACATTATGAACCTGAAAAAGAAAATTGATGCAGGAGCGGATCATTTGATTTCTCAGTTGTTTTTTGATAATCAGGCGTTTTATGATTTTCTGGAGAAAGTTCGCATTGCCGGAATTGAGGTACCTGTTGAAGCAGGAATTATGCCGGTAACCAATAAGAAACAGATTGAGCGAATGGTATCTATGTGTGGAGCAAGTATTCCGGCAAAACTGTCTAAGGTGTTACAGCGTTTCGGGGATCATCCGGAAGCAATGCGTGATGCAGGAATATCTTATGCAGTAGACCAGATCATTGATTTGGTAGCAAATGGCGTGGAAGGAGTACATATTTATACAATGAATGATCCTTACGTAGCCAGAAAAATTACCGAAGGTGTCAAAAGTATTGTGAATGTATAAAGGATGACTATGGAAAGTGTTCAGAGTGTTACAATTGAACAAATAAATATGAATGAGGCTCTCAGATATTTGGGGATTCGCAGCGAAGAACCGGATCATCGAACAAAAGAGCTTCTTTTGTTATGTGAAAAGGAATTGCTACAGGTGTTGGACGGGAAATTTGTCTATAAAGTTTTTCCGTTGGTAAATGGTCAGATTCCAAACTGTACTTTCACATTGCAGGGAAAAGCGATTCAAAAACATCTGGAAGGCTGTGAGCAGGTAATTCTGCTGTGTGCTACAGTTTCTTCCGGAGTAGATGCGTTGATTCGTAAGAAACAGATTATGGGAATGGCAGAAGCAATGATGATTGACAGTATGGCTTCCGTGGCTGTGGAACAGGTTTGTGATAAAGCAGAGGAGATGGTCCTGAAGGATTTTCCGGGAATGGAACATACCTGGCGATTCGGACTGGGATATGGCGATTTTCCATTGTCGGGGCAGAAGGATTTTCTGGCACTTTTAGATGCACCGAAGCGCGTTGGCGTTTGTGTCAATGGAGCTTCTATGCTGACACCGACCAAATCCGTGACCTGTGTCATTGGAATCGGAAAAAACTTAAATGTGGAAAGTATTCAAAGTTGTGATTTTTGTAATATGAGAGAACAATGTCAATTTCGAAAGGAAGGAAAAAACTGTGGGAAATAAATTGTTTCAGGGAGATTTTTTGATATTAGACGGAGCCATGGGAACGATGCTCCAGAAAAAAGGAATGGAATTAGGAACTATTCCGGAAACATTGAATATATTGAAACCGGATTGGATTGTGGATATTCACCGCAGTTATATTGAAGCCGGTTCCCAGGTGGTTTATGCCAATACCTTTGGGGCAAACAGATATAAAATGGAGAATTCCGGTTATTCTGTTCAGGAATTGATCGGAGCTGCAATTGCCAATGCAAAAAAAGCGGCAGAGGGAACGGAATGTAAGGTTGCTTTAGACCTTGGTCCTATTGGACAACTTTTAGAACCTACCGGGAATCTGACATTTGAAGAAGCATATGATATTTTTAAGGAAGAAATTGAGGCGGCAAAAGGGACTGATTTAATTGTTGTGGAAACAATGACAGACCTGATGGAAACAAAAGCAGCAGTATTAGCGGCAAAAGAAAATACAGACCTGCCGGTAATCTGTACCATGACCTTTGAAGAAAACCGCCGTACCTTTACAGGCTGTTCCGTAGGGGCGATGTGTCTGACCTTAGAGGGATTGGGCATTGATGCAGTAGGTGTGAACTGTTCCCTAGGACCGAATGAACTGGTACCAATCGTTGAAGAAATTGCGAAATGGACGGAAATTCCTATTGTGGTAAAACCAAATGCCGGTTTGCCGGATCCTGTAACCAATCTTTATGATGTGGGACCGGAAGACTTTGCCGAGGACTGTATGAAAATGGTGGAAATGGGAGCCTGTGTACTTGGTGGATGTTGTGGAACAACGCCGGATTATATTCGCGCCCTGAAGGAAAGACTTGCACAGCGCAAGAGAATTCAGGTTCAGAATGAAAAGGTTCTGTCCATCTGCTCGCCACTGAAAACCGTCGTGGTAAGTGAACCGAGAATCATTGGAGAACGAATCAATCCTACCGGAAAGAAGCGTTTCAAACAGGCCTTGGTGGAGAATGATATGGATTATATTCTCTCTCAGGCAATCGAACAGATTGACGGTGGAGCGGATATTTTGGATGTTAATGTAGGACACCCGGAAATT
>JAILRZ010000166.1 GCA_024697845.1 Eubacterium sp.
CATGATTATTTAGTGTTGCATCAGAATGATGCAGATAAAGAAACGAATTGGTATCCTAATTTGCATACTAATACCAAGGCGAACCTTATATTCACTGATATTAGTCCAAGATATCCTAATAGTCCAATCATTTTTAAAAATATCTAAGTCTTTTTTATCCTCATCTAGGTGTTGAAAACCGTAAGTTAATACTTTAAACATTCGCTGCTCATACGGAGAAAACTTTTCCTTGTTCTTTTTATCTTTATATTCGTATAAATAAAAAATCCATAATATATGTCTTAGTTTATGGTAATATCTTGAATCTTCCCACGCCTCTTTTTCTATATTCCCTATAGAAACACCTGTTACTGAAACCCTCTCTTTTGGAACTATACCATTCCTGTTTTCTACAACTCCCGTAGTTTTAACCTCTGTTTTCAAAATTCCTCTATAACTTTCTATACTATCTGTATAGTCAATCGTGATATCTGGCTTAGGTTTTGGGTCTGGTTTCATTCCTAAAACACCTTGCTCAATTACATTCCCAAATATTCCTTTATTCATTTGCCTAGAAGTCAAACCTTTTTGCGTTTCAAACAAATTCCGTTTGTCCAAAGCTTCAAAAGTCTTATTTCGTATCGGTGCCAGTAATTCATCTAGTTCTTTTTTTGTAAAATAATCTGTATGATATTCTTCTCCGTCTTCATCGTATATAAAAAACATATTATCTCTTATTCCTCATCGTCAAATATTTTATCAAGTTGCTTTTCCATTTGTCTTATAAGATTGACAACCAATGCATTTCCCATACAAAAATACCTTGTTCTTTCAGGCATTAGAACTATTTCACCATCTACAAGGCATTCTTTTGTCCAATCGTCAGGAAATCCTTGTATTCTTTCTGTTTCAATTGGGGTCAATATTCTAATCCTATTTGTAATCTTATCCCTTACTATATGAGTACTTCTGTTGAAGCTTCCTTCTGACGTAAGCATCGTTCGCGCAGGAACATCCCATTCATCAATCATAGCTATAGGACCTTCTGAGAAAACATATTGATGTCCATTAGCTGCCGTTCTAAGTCTTTTCTTACCACCTTTTAGATACTGCCATGTCTGTCTGCTTTCTTTAGGCAGTTCTTCTTTAGTTTCATCACTATGTCTGATATCTTCATAAGTATAATATAATCTATTGTTATCAATATAATATTTCTTATCTACAAATGATGTAACATTATCTTGAAGTATTTCTCCCAATGTAATCGGATCTTTGTAAACTGGTGTAGTCTTAACTGTATATACCATTCCATCTTTCATAAATCCGGAATTTTCAAAATCAAACTTAAAATTATCAGATACATCTACAACATCCAGAGACACTTCCGTATCTCTAATTTTCTTTTCTTCAAACATATCTATTGGAAAACTCTTAGCAAAGAAACCATCTTTTTGAATAACATCATATGCACTCTTATCTTCTAGTCCATTTGCAAAATTTGTTGTGTCCCTATACGCAAAAATATAGGTTCTACGCCTTCTCTGCTGATATCCATATTCAGCAGCATTAATAACTCTCCACTCTACGTAATAACCACTGTTATTTAAACAAGCAAGAATGATACCAAAATCCCTTCCTCTCTGCTTTGAAGGCGATTTTAAAAGACGATCCACATTCTCCAAAAGAATAAATGGTGGATTTTTAGTTTCGATTACATCCTTAATAGACCACCATAATACACCCTTTTTACCATGTATTCCTTTTTCACCATTCAACCCTCTAGCTACTGAGTAATCCTGGCAAGGAAAACCTCCCACCAACAAATTATGGTCAGGAATTGTCGCTTTATCTACTCTCGCAATGTCTATGTTTGTAGTATCAACGCCATTTAAATCCAAAGATTTTCCGAATCTATTCACATAACAATCATGAGCCCACTGAGCCTTCTTTCCAGGCTCCCATTGACTAAACCATACTGTTTTCCATTTTTCTTTTTTCCTTGTATCTTCAATAGTATTTATATTATTTAATCCGCATCTAAATCCGCCAACTCCAGCGAATAACTCACATAAGGTTCTTTCCATTTATTAGCACTTCCTTTTATTATTATCATAATTTTAATATTATTACTCTTTATTATCCGTCAATATTAAATCCATAATACTTAACTGTTTTCCCTCATTCTCAGAGTTAATCACAATATTAGATATTTCTTTTAAAAATATTATTAATTCATCAGTATCTGATACTTTCATCGCCTTTCCATTATCTAATAAATGTTTATTACCATTGTAAGTACCTTTATTAGAATCATCTATATAATAACATGCTACCTTTCTTCCATACTCATTAGCATAATTTACAGTATGCATTGTTCCACTTTTTATTCCACATTCCACTACAAATACACCATTTACCAATGCTGCAACTATAGCATCTCTTTCAACGTATGACGATTTTGTTACTTTATAATTTGGTTCGTATTCTGATACAATACATCCACCTAATTCTAAAATTTCTTTTGCCAATTTTTTATGAGAAGCAGGCGTTATAACATTCACCCCACTTGGTAATACAGCTACTGTTTTTCGCCTCTCCTTAACTGTAGTTTCATGTGCAATCTTGTCGCATCCAAGAGCTAATCCACTGACAATAATATTGTCAGATTCTTTTAATATCTTCATAACCAAGTTTTCTTCAACCTTTTGACTCCATTCTGAAGGATGTCTTGTTCCAATAACAGCTATCGACTGTTCTATTAATAAACTCGCATCCCCTTTTACATAAAGCACCAAGGGCTTCTTATCATCCATACTGTGTAAATTAGATGGATATTCATCATCAAAAACAGTTATTACTTTAATATCAGAATCGTTTATTATATCATTGTATATTTTTTCACTTGTTTTTAGAGCAAAATCTATTTCATTAGATGAAACTTTGTTTTCCGTCAGTTTTACCATTTCAACTAAATCATCAATATTGCTGATTCTTTCCAACTCACTTAAATATTTTTTTGAAATTGTAGTTTTACCTAATCCTTTTATTTTTTTTAAAAATAATAATTCTCTAAACTTATTCATATTACACCCTAAACAGTTTTTGCTATTGCCAACCTAAATATAATATCTTCACTTGCACCGTTCTCTATTAATATATCTCGGCAAGCATCCATTATCGTTCCTCGTGTTGTAACATCATCAATCAATATAAAAGCTGTTCTATATCTAAATAATCTATCTCTCGAACATCTTATAGAAGCCTTATGTTCATCATATGTAGCTCGTCTGCCTTCATGCGAAGTACTAACATCTGTAATTCTTGTAAGCAAACCGCTATAATCATATATTGTTTCTATACAACCAAATTCTGCTTTCGTAATCCCCTCATCATACCAATTATGTATGTTCCAAATACTGACACCCACAGTTGATTCTTTATTAACTTTTGATGGTGGAACTGCAACTAAACCTATATTATATCTGCTTGTTTTTTTAGCAATAATAGTAATAGCCTCCATAAGTTCATTGGTAAACAAATCCAATGCCTCTTGTTCACAATTTTTGTAATCCCATATTTTCTTTGACATTTCAACTTCACTATCACTATATCTCGAAAAACTGCGTGTTGGAATATAATCATGAATGTAATATATTCCCGTTTCTGTACATTTTAAATCTATCATTTTTCTACCAGCCTCTTGTAAGAATCTATTATATTAATGCCATGTCAACTTATTCATCATTCAATTTTTCATAAGCTTCTTGAAGTTCTTCAATCTTACTTTTTATACGCTCTTTTTGAAGATTTTTAGCAGTTTTGTCAGCCAATGCTTTAGGAAAATTCCATTTCCAACTGTTGTAAAATTGTTTTATTTCATCTTTCTCTTTCTCTGACGTGGCAGTTTCTAATTCAGTTTCTGTACGTTGTTCCAATTCATACCACGCTTCAAAATACCTATACATCTGATTTTTAAAATCTACGGTAATACACATTGACGGAATATGACCTTCTTGCGTTTTTTCAATTTTCATATCAAAATTCTCTGCTATCTCAAACAAGGCATACATAGCCCCATAGTAAGTCATTGTATTTGGATCTAATAGAGCCCACGGACTAACCTCTAACGCTCCTGCAATCTCAAATAGCAAATCATTTTTAGGTTTTCGTGCACCATTTTCATATTTTTGTATTCTATCAGCTGATAAGCCAACTGCTGTTCCTAAGTCGGCTTGAGACATTCCTCTTTCAGTTCTTATTTTTTTTATTCTACGCCCTATACGATAAGCATCTTTTTCAAAATCAAAATTAAATGATTCATTTTTGTCCAAAATACCCATATTTTTTATTCCTTTCCGCAAAAAACATTAACTTTATTGTAACATCAAAAGATTAATAATTAAAGAGAAAAAGCACAAAAAAGGTCTTTAAAAGCACAAAAAGTTAGAAAAAGCACATATTTGTGCTTTACAAGTCTCGAAAAGTATGTTAAGGTGTCTACAAGCACTTATTTGTGCTTGCCAAGAACATTTTAAATTGGAGGTGTCTTACATGAGAGAATATTTAGAATCATATCCACTTTTATTAAGTGTAGATGAAGTGGCAACTATATTAGGTGTTACATGCAAAACTGTACGGCATCTTGTAAATGCCGGCGAGTTATCAGGTATCAGAGTCGGAAGACTCATAAGAATACCTAAAGATAAACTTATTGAATATTTAGAAAGATAACTACGAAAGGAGATGAAATCTATGAGAGATAACGCAAATATTTCAATGGAAATCTTATTACTCAATGATCTTTTAAATACTCATGTCATAGACAGAAATCTCTATGACAAAGCAGTTGAAAAGATTATTACACTAGCTAAAGCTTCGAATATAGAAGTTCCTAGAACTTTACTAGCTAGTGCTTAAATACAGGAGGTATGAAATGAAAACAGCAGTTTATCATTTTACAAATAGTGACGGTATTAAATATCAAAAACTTATTGACGAATTTAATGAATTTGCTCAAGCAAATAATCTTACTATATCAGAATTTTTTATTGATAAAAACGGTCTTGTTTATCAGCAAAGTGAATTTGATAGATTTCTTTCAACATGCGAGCAATTTGACACTCTCATTGTTAAAGACTTCTATCATCTTTGCAAGAATACAATGAAATGCCTATCCATCATAAGAGAATTACATGATAAAGGAATAAAAATATACGCAATAAAAGATGGCATCATTGATTTTAATAACGTTGACTTTAGTAAGACTCTTAAAGTCGCAACATACAGTAGGCACTGGCGTGCTTCAAAAATTCAGAAAACATTTGTGCCATTAAAAAACGATATCCTAAATCTATTTGTAAATAAAGAGACTAATTGGTCAATTGTAGACCAGTATTGTGACGAAAGTAAAAACGAAAAAGACGAAACACAATTGCAATTAGCGAGTTTATTGGAGAACAAAGATAAATATGACCTTCTTGTGGTAAACACTCTCCATGAGATTAATTTTAAAACAGCTCGTTTCATCAAGATTCTTTATGAATTAAATCTTGATGTCTATTCATTGCAAGAGGGTTTAATAAGAATAGCGAGGAGTGATTAATTTGAATTATGCAGAAGAAATAAAACAGAAAATCAACGACAACGAAAACGAAAATACAGTCAAGGCAGTAATATACGCAAGAGTTTCTACTGACAGCGATGGTCAGAAAGATTCCTGCGCCAATCAAATAGAATTAGCAATGAATTTTATTTCAAACCATACAAGCATTGAACATGTAGGAACGTATATAGATGATGGTATTTCAGGAAAGAATGATTTTACAAGACCTCAATACAATGAAATGTTGAGTCAAATTTCAGCCGGAAGAATTGATTTAATAATAACCAAATCTCTTTCACGCTTGAACAGAGACGAAATGAATTCTTTTCAATTAAAACAGTTACTTTTACAAAATAATGCAACTGTTCTTACGCTTGAAGACAATCAGGTTCATGATTTTGAAGACATCAATGCAGAACTTATTCATAGTATTAGTTTTGCAATAGATGCTCAGTATGTAAAAAGACAGAGTATCAATGGACGAAAAACTCATGAGCTTCGCTGCAAGCGAAAAGAATTATCAGCAAAAGATGTTTCTTATGGATACGATTGGAATAGAGATAACAAATCTATCACTATTAATCTAGAACAAGCTGAGATTGTGAAAAGAATATTTGAAGAATATGTATACAGAAACGGTACACCAGCATCTATTAGCAGAGACTTAGAGAATGAGGGTATTAAAATATCTAGCAGATCCTTAGTAAATATGCTTAAGGACGAACGTTATATTGGTAATTTTTATATTAACAAAAGAACAACTAAGCTTGGAACTGGCAAAACAAAATCAAAGAAGATTTTTCTCCCAAAAGAACAGTGGATTTTAGTTGAAAGACCTGATTTACAAATTATTGATTCTGAGCTATTTGAACTGGCTCAAAGAATACGTGAATCAAGAATTCATCTTTACAAAGCTCCGGACAAAAAAACTCTTCAAGCTCGCTTTCAAGGCACGCATAAGTTCTCAAGCAAAATTTTTTGCCCTGTTTGTGGCAAGCCATACCACTTTGGATATTCAGATCAAAAGAAAACCATACCTTATTACTCTATTCATTCTCATGGGGATTGTTCAAATCCAATAAGACGTATCAATGAGAAAGATTTAGAAGAGATTACTAAGATTACTCTATCAAAAGTGATAAAGGATCAAGAAGAATTATGTGATTCATTAGAGCAGATACTTTTAGAATGTGTAGCTTCTACTCAAAACTCTGATGGAGAAATAAAAAAGTTGCGTAAGCAGGTAACCACTCGTGAAAATCAAATTAATAGTTTAATTGATACTCTTTCAGAGGGCGGACTTGTAGACTTAGCCCAGGAGCGTATAAAAACCAAAATTAACACAATTACAGAAGATATCGAGAGATTAAATGCATTGATTAAATCTAAAGAGGAAACAAGATTAGATTCTTCTTATGTTTCCAATAAGATTAAAGATATTAAAGCAGCTATTTTAGACTTGAAAAACTTTACAACAATAGATAGAGATAGAGTTTTAAACTATATCGAGAGAATTGAATTACCTGCAAACGGAGACATTAATATTACTTTAAAATCCGGTCAGTTAATTACAGTGAAACCAAACAAAAACGGGAATTATACTTTGATAAACGAAGTTGGGGAGAACGGAATCCTAGATGACCAGTATTCATCGCCTGAAGCATATCCAGTGTTTCCGGCCCCCGAACTTCCCCCACAATGATTCGATCCGGTCTCATTCTAAGAGAAGTTCGAATCAAATCCCTAATGGTAATTTCATTTTCTCCCTCAATGTTTTTCTGCCGTGTTTCCATTCGAATCAAATTCCGGATTTCACGTAATTGCAATTCCGCGGAATCCTCAATCGTTATAATCCGTTCTTCCTTGGGAATAAAGTTTGACAATACATTCAAAAATGTTGTTTTCCCCGAACCGGTTCCACCGCTGACAAAAATATTGTACCCGCATTCCACCATAGTCTGCAGGAAATCTGCTGCCTCCTTCGTAATGCTTCCCCACTGAATCAGGTCTCTGATGGTAATCTGTCTTTCCGGAAATTTACGAATAGTTACTGCCGTACCATCGATTGCAATTGGTGATAGCACAATGTTTACGCGGGAACCATCTTCCAGACGGGTATCAGCAATCGGATTACTCTCATTAACCCGACGATTATTTTTCCCAACAATTTTTTGAACCAGATGGTTTAAACTTTCTGCAGTATATCCCAACAAGTCCATCTCTAATTCCCTAATTCTTCCTTGTTCCTCAACAAAAATACTGTTGGGACCGTTTATCATAATTTCCGTAATATTCTTATTTTCCAAAAGTTCGTCCAAAATCCCCAGTCCTCTGATTTGGTCAAATAGTTTTTTGTGATAGCTACATCGTTCCCGAACAGTCAGATGGCTTGTTTTCATATACCCTCCCAGCACATCATCAATGACCTCATGCAATCTCTCATCACTGGTTTCCTCAGACATCTCAATCGAAGAAATCACCTGTTTTTTCATTTCTTCTAATTCAGGTTGCTGCATACACTCTCCTTTTCCCACTGTTTTTCGCGAATTCTATCTCCTAGTTCTCCCCATAGCTGTTCTTCCAGATAACGGCTGCCTTCTTCTCCCGTAAACACTTCTGCCATGGGAATCTTAATAATTTTATCCATTAATTCATTCTGATGATTTCTTTCCAGAAAAGTTTCAAATGCCTGAACCTTCATCAACGACATTCCTGTTTTCGGAACAGGCATATATATTTCATCACAATACTTTAGGATTTCCAATGGATTTTCCAACATACTGCTGATATCCAAAATAATCCGATCATATAAACCGCAGGAATTAATTGTCTCAATAAAAGAAATCCACTCCTGTGCCTTCATTTGACGCAAATCCTCAGAAAAAACAACCGGCGGAATGTATGATAAATTGTTATACCGCTGTGCTACAATCTGAATCTTAATGTGTAAACTTTCCGGATATTGACGATAGTAATACAATAGATCCGATAAATCTGCAGAGTAATCTTTTCCAAGAAGCATTTCAAAAGCGGCAAATTCTTCTAAATTCAAATATAGTACTCGCTCATCTGATGCAAGAATCTGTCCCATAGTCAGTGCAAAAGTGGTTTTTCCTATTCGTCCGACCGGAGAGTAAACACCCAAAACCTTGGCTTTCCCAATATTCATCGGGATACTTCCACTTTCCTGATATACATCAACATAGTAATCCAACACTTCCCTGATAATGTTTTCCGACGATTGATATTTGTATATGGAAGAGTAACCTATATACTCTGAAAAAATATCTCCCGGAGATAATAAAATAATCTTCCCAATATCATACGTTTCAAATTTTTCATCCATTGCTTCACCGGAAATCAACAACAAGTCTATATGTTGTTCTTCTAAATAGTTATATAATGCTTCCTTTTCCGTAAACACAACTGTTTTAAATGGCATTCCTTCTTTTTCGGAAATATAATTCATCAAATGATTCCCATAGGAAATGTCTACATCGTAAATCGCCAGAATTCCCGTCTTCATTTTCATCCCCCTTTCTCTATTTGTTTTTAAATATACACATATTATATATGCAATTTTTAAAAATGTCTATACCCTTTTTGTGATTTTTTTAAATTATTTTGTAACCATCTCTTCTCCTTCTTTGACATCCCATTGAAACTATTATAAAATCGCCGTAGAAGAAATTACGAGAGGAGAAAAACTTATGATGGTAAAGTGCGAATACTGCGGTGGCATGATTGACGATCAGCAGACCGTTTGTCCTCACTGCGGTGCAACCAATCTAAACGTCAAAAGAACTGTGAACCATTCACCAAAGACCATTGAAGAACTGAAACAGTGGTATCAGGACAGACATCTGCCCCCTTATGAGACCACCCGCTTTTTTATTGGAATTGACTACCAATTCCCGCGTGCATTTGGAATTTATCAGGATGGAAACGAATTTGTTGTATATAAGAATAAAGCTGACGGAAGTCGTGCCATTCGCTATCGAGGTACAGATGAGGCTTATGCTGTCAATGAGCTTCTGTTGAAACTGAAAAGTGAAATCTTGAATCAGAAAGCCCGAAACAATTCTACAAGATTTTCTGGATTCCCGGATAAGACTCTTCGTTCCAACAAACTCGGTTCTAATTTTCTACGCCACTTTACATATTTATTAATGATAGGTTGTGCTTTGGGATGTTTTTTACAGTTATTTGAACCTAAGCCTACTTATTACCGATACAACAGCCATGTTTATTGTGAGTATAAGGATAATTACTATGAATATGATGCAGGATTGAAGGACTATCGAGCCATCAGTTCGAACCTTGTTCCGGCTGTTTTGAAAGACCGGGACTCTGATTATGAATTTGACAGTTCCGATATTAATTGGATTTCGAGTTATTCCTTTATGGATTCTGATTGTTACGAAAATAATATTCAACCCTATGAACGTTCAAACAGTGATTCTTCCAGTCATAGCAATAGTAATGATTCTGATTACGATTGGGATTCCGGTAGCAGCTGGGATTCAGGCGGTACAGACTGGGATTCTGATTGGTAAAAATAAGGAGTTGCCTCTGAATGGCAGCTCCTTTTCTAATGGTTTTTCATGGAAATTATTATCTTGACACCTTGTTTTTCGACTCGTATAATTATATGTAGTTTTAAATACTACATGTCGCGTTTTGTCGCGTCTAGGAGGTTTTATGAAGAAAAGAATTAAATTAGCAGATCGGGTTCTTCCCGATTATACAAAGGGTGAAGAAATTTTTAACATGGTTTCCCACATTGTTGGAGGGGCTTTGGGCATTGCGGCCTTAGTCTTATGTATCGTGGTTGCAGCCAGCCACCATAGTGCAGTCAGCGTAATTTCTGCGATTATCTATGGCATCACATTGATTTCACTTTATACAATGTCCAGCATTTATCACGGTCTTCGACCGGGGATGGCCAAAAAAGTATTTCAGGTACTGGATCATTGCACCATATACTTTTTAATTGCAGGAAGTTACACCCCTTTTCTGTTAGTGGCATTGCGACCAAAATATCCGGCCATTGCCTGGTTTGTCTTTGGCATCGTCTGGGTATGTGCTGTAGTTGCTTGTACGCTGACAGCCATTGACTTGGAAAAGTTTGCTGTTTTTTCTATGATTTGTTATCTGACTATGGGTTGGATTATTATTATTTTTGTACGGCAGGTTTACGATGTTGTGGGTCCCGGCGGAATTACGCTTCTTGTAACCGGTGGTGTAAGCTATACGGTTGGCTCCATTTTCTATGGACTGGGAAACACAAAAAAATGGATGCATTCCATTTTCCATTTATTCATTCTGGCTGGAAGCATCCTTCATTTCTTTGCAATCATATTCTATGCACTATAGTATCTTACCATCGCGGAGGAAAAGGGCGTGGACATGAGCGCCTTTTCTGCCGCCTTCTACACATCTCATTCACCAATAATACCATAATGATATCTTTTAACCATTGATTATCCGGATACATAATACAATTTTTCTTACAAGTTTTTTCCTGTTTTTTTACCTCGTCAAAAATATGATTGGCAATTCTTCTCAAACTCAACCGATCCGGATATTCATCAAACATCATACTACCGGCAAATTCTTGCCGGTCACATTCTTTTTCCACTTGAGCCTGAATGTTAGAAAACGCCTTCGGATACATTTCTCTGGCATAATCCAAATCCCTGTTTTCCATCGGCGTCAAGTGTATTCCCACAAAGGGTTTCTTTCGTAAATAAAATGGTTCCCGTTGATAGTCCATATGCGAACTCCAAAACACTTTCATTTTATCTTATTCAGATTCCCTCGGGCTGTCACATTATTTTTATTGTTCATTAACTTCTTTTTTCTTTTTTTCTTCTTCTTTCAATTGTCTGTCTTGTTCAATAATTTTCTGCATCATCAATTCAAAGTCATCCTCATCCTCATTTTCCTTCTCCTCCTGGAATGCCTTAAGTTGCTTTGCTCTGGCATCTCGAATGTAAGTTATATAGAAAAAGAGGGCCAAAATCAAATCAAAAATGATAAATCCTACTACAATAAATCCAATTTTTCCCATTTCAGTTCCTTTCTACAATTGTATTTTTATTTCTTTATCGGATTTTTCATATGGGATATAATCCACCCCTGCAGCCCGCATCATTCGTTTGGACGCTTTCACCGCCGGTGTATCCGCATACTTGTCATTTCCGTAAATCACCTGTTTAATACCACACTGAATGATTGCTTTGGCGCATTCATTGCAAGGGAAAAGGGTTACATACATTTTTGCTCCTTCCAGACTTCCCCCGCGATAGTTTAATATTGCATTCAACTCACTATGGGTTGTGTAAAAATATTTATTATCATAGGGATCTTCGCTTTCACGGTTCCATGGAAATTCATCATCATTACAACCAATAGGCATTCCGTTGTATCCCATGGATAAAATCTTATTATTTGGGCTTACAATACAAGCTCCTACCTGGGTGTTTGGATCCTTGGAACGTAATGCTGAAAGGGAAGCAACCCCCATAAAGTATTCATCCCAGGAAATATAATCTTTTCGTTTTTCGCTCATCTCCGTACTCCTTTCCGCTTCTTCTCGGTCGCGCCATGCGCGATATAAAATGAAACAGAAGTACGCCCCTTTTCGTGCAAGCACGAAGGGTCTTCTTCTGTTTCATTTTGCAGTCGCTTATTGGGTCTCCAGCGTCCTTTAAATACGATTCAACTTCAGTTTATGTGCTAATTTAATAATTACTTCATCTAAAGTTTCGTACAATTTTGCATAATCCGTTAGTTCTCCACCATCCGGATTCATAATACTTCCTTCTTCGTTAATGTATTCCTTTAGTGTATATACATTAACCGCTTCTGCGTAATCATCATAAATCGTCTGCTTCTTGGATTCCTCCAATACAAGAACCAGCACGTCCTGCCCAAAGTCCTCACTCTCCAGCTGTGTCGAAGTCCGGTTCAATTCCAATCCCTTTGACGCTGCAATGGCAACGGTCTTCGGGTTCATTGGTTCCGGAAACAATACCGCCAGCCCTCTGGAATCAATATTGACCTGTTCCAGCGGCATATGATGTCTAAGCAACGCTGCTGCCAATGGGCCCGGTGAAGTATCGGTATCCGTTACAAAGATAATTTTTGAAAATTCTAACATAATCCCTCCAAATTGTTACAGGTCAACAATTTGATAGCCGGCCGCCTTGGTCAAGCGATTCATAATAGCCTGTCCGATATGGTCTTCCGAAAAAGCTTCTCCGAAAATAAATTCAGCTCCCTGCTTATCAAATGCTCTTAATTCCTGAAACAAATGATTGGCAATCGTCTTTGGATTTTCTATGTTTCCAAGAGACATTACCGTAATATTCTGATTTGTTTTTCCTTCGTAATAATGCAAGTGCTCTTCCACAGTTAGAATTCCTACAGAAAAGCCTTCTTTCGCTTTTTCATTTGCCTGTTTCAGAATTTCTTCTGCCACACGGCAAGCCTCTCCCCGATATATCTTAAAATCCGCCTTTGGTGCATAATGGCGGTATTTCATCCCCGGTGCTTTGGGTTTTAGTCCTTCTTTTGGTTTCTCTAAAATAGCTGGATCTGTTTCGACAGTTCCAAACAAATCCTGCAACATTTCCTTGGTAATAAATCCCGGTCTCAAAATCATCGGTGGTTCTACCGTTACATCGATAATCGTAGATTCCAATCCGATTCCAACCATCCCACCATCAATAATCATATCAATTCTTCCATTCATATCATCAATGACGTGTTCCCCTAATGTAGGGCTTGGCTTCCCGGATAAATTGGCACTTGGTGCTGCAATGCTGACGCCTGCACTTTCAATCAGTGCCTGTGCAATTTTATGATTTGGGAAACGAACCGCTACTGTATCCAATCCGCCGGTAGTTTCCTTCGGTACCAATGAGGACTTCTTAAAAATCAAAGTCATTGGTCCCGGCCAGAACTTATCCATCAGAATTCTGGCACTATCAGGGATTTCCGCAACCAGTGAATCCAACATATCCAGACTTGCAATATGCGCAATCAACGGATTATCGGAAGGTCTTCCTTTCGCCGCATATATTTTTGCAGACGCTTCCGGATTCAAGGCGTTTCCTCCCAGACCATAAACTGTCTCTGTTGGAAATGCCACCAATCCTCCCTTTCGGATAATCTCAGCCGCCTGGTTGATTTTTTCTATATCAATATGCGATTCATCTACTTTTACTATTGTTGTTTCCATTTCGATCCTCACAAATTACACTCGTTCTATTTTAACATACCCACCCAAAAAACACAACGTTACTCATTCCTACGATAGAGTTAACTTATTGTCAGTCTGGAAAGGTCGAAGAACTCCTTAGATAAAATACTTTCTATAAGAAAGATCCTCCTTAATAGATGATTTTTTCGTCAAAACCATTATAACTTATAAGAGGATCTTTCTCATTTTTTATTTAACTGACAAATACTTTACTTTACTCAAAATCCCTTTTGTTGCAATTCATTTACCACATCAACATAAAAATCCGTTATATCGGAAATCTCATATGGGTTGAATGATTTTTTTTTAGTAAAACGACGTCTTCGCATATCTACTTCATCACAATGAGATATCCCTCTATTTGATGCACCTGTGTAGATTCCTCTAAAATCTCCCCATTTTACAGATTCCGGTGTAAGCAATCCATCATTATCTCCCTCAATCATTTTTACAAATAAATGAGGAATTACCATCAATATATC
>JAILRZ010000182.1 GCA_024697845.1 Eubacterium sp.
GTTTAAGGAGGTGTAAACCATGTCTATCTGTCCAAAGAATAAATCTTCAAAAGGAAGAAGAGATAAGAGAAGAGCTAACTGGAAAATGGAAGCTCCAAATCTTGTTAAGTGCAGTAAGTGTGGAGCTTTAATGATGCCACATAGAGTATGCAAGGCATGCGGAAGCTATAACAAGAAAGAAATCGTTGCAGTTGACTAATTTGTAAAACGATTTTTGAGAAAAGACTTTGCCTATGGCAAGGTCTTTTTCAATATAATGGATTGGATTGCTGACTTGATTTTCAAAGGGTTTTCTAGTATAGTATTTTTTGTATGCGAGGAGGAAAATTGTATGTCAAAAACAATTGTTGCATTAGACTGTATGGGGGGCGATTATGCACCGATGGAAATTGTAAAAGGTGCTGTGGAAGCTGTACAGGAAAGTGATCAGGTTTTTGTAAAACTTGTTGGAAAACAGGAACTGATTGAAGAAGAATTAAAAAAATACAGTGGATATAACAAAGAGGCGATGGAAATCGTAAATGCAACCGAAGTTATTGAAATGGGAGAATCTCCTGTTGTTGCGATTCGAGAAAAAACGGATTCGTCTCTGGTTAAATGTCAATACATGGTAAAACACGGAGAAGCAGATGGTATGGTTTCTGCCGGAAGTACCGGAGCAAATCTTGTTGGAGGTCATGTTGTAATTGGAAGGTTACGTGGAGTGGAACGTCCACCGTTGGCCCCACTGCTTCCTACGGAGAATGGCGTAACGCTATTGATTGACTGTGGAGCTAATGTAGATGCAAGATCTTCACACTTAGTTCAGTTTGCTAAGATGGGATCCATTTATATGGAAAACATTGTTGGGGTGAAAAATCCTAAGGTTGGGCTTGTAAATATCGGTACGGAAGAAGAAAAGGGAAATGCTTTAACAAAAGAAACATATCAGCTATTAAAAGAACTTGATGGTATTAATTTCATCGGAAATATTGAAGCCAGAGATATTCCGGCAGGTGTGGCAGATGTGTGTGTGTGCGATGCGTTCGTTGGAAATGTTATTTTGAAAACATATGAAGGTGTTGGTGCGACTCTTCTGAATAAAGTGAAAAGTGGATTGATGTCCAATTTGAAAACAAAAATTGGTGCATTGTTAATAAAGAAAAGTCTGAAAAAGACATTAAAGGGATTTAGCATTGAAGAATATGGTGGTGCACCACTTTTAGGGCTGAAAGGTCTTTTGGTAAAAACACATGGAAATTCCAAATCAGTGGAAATCAAGAATTCCATTCTTCAGTGCGTCACTTTTAAAGAAAAAAATATCAATGAGAAATTTAAAGAAAATTTAAAATTGAAATAATAGGAGGAACTACCATGGAATTTGAAAGAATTGCAAATGCAATCGGAGAAGTATTAGAAATTGACCCAAGCACAATTACACCGGAAAGTAAATTTGTCGATGATCTTGGAGCGGATTCCTTAGATGTTTTGGAAATCGTTATGGGAATTGAAGATGAATTTGGCATCAAGGTACCAACAGATGCTGCTACAAGTATTGTAACAGTAGGAGATGCTTTTGAAGCAATCAAAAAAGCACTTCAGTAAATAATGATTGAGATTGTACGAAAAGCCCTATACACATAGGGCTTTTTCATAGTAAAGGAAATAAATCATGGATATGGATTATCATAAATTAGAACAAAAAATTGAATATGAATTTCGAAATAAAGATATTTTAATCAATGCATTGACACATACCTCTTACGCCAATGAGCATAAGGCACAGGGAGTTCTTCATAATGAACGATTGGAATTTCTTGGGGATGCTGTTTTAGAGATGGTATCCAGCGAATTTCTATATCATCAAATGGGTTCGATGTCTGAGGGAGAAATGTCAAAACTTCGTGCCAGCCTGGTATGTGAACCTACGTTGGCAAATGACGCAAAAGAAATCAATCTTTCGGATTTTATCTATTTGGGAAAGGGTGAAGAAGTAACCGGAGGAAGATTTCGGGATTCTATTGTCTCGGATGCATTTGAATCCTTGATTGCTGCGATTTTTCTGGATGGAGGGATTGAAGCGGCAAAGAAATTCATTCATCGATTTGTTTTAAATGACATTGAATCAAAGAGAATGTTTTATGACAGTAAAACAATTTTACAGGAACGAATCAATGCAACAAAGCGGGGAACGCTTCGCTATGAAATAGTTAAAGAATCCGGACCGGATCATAATAAATCTTTTGAAGCCGTAGCGTTGCTGGATGACCAAGTGATTGGTGAAGGCGTCGGACAAAGTAAAAAGGCAGCGGAACAGCAGGCTGCATTTCGTGCATTGAAACAATTGGACGAAGGATAAACGAATTGATTGGAGAAAAAGAATGTATTTAAAAAGTATTGAAATCCATGGATTTAAATCTTTTGCAAATAAAATAAATTTTGAATTTCATAATGGAATCACGGGAATTGTTGGACCAAACGGTTCCGGAAAAAGTAATGTTGCAGATGCAGTTCGATGGGTTTTGGGAGAACAGAAAATCAAGCAGCTGCGTGGAGCAAAAATGGAAGATGTTATTTTTGCGGGAACACAGAACAGAAAGCCTATGGGATATGCTTATGTGGCAATTACTTTTGATAATTCAGACCATAAATTAAATGTGGATTACAATGAAGTGACAGTTTCCAGACGACTGTTTCGTTCCGGCGAAAGTGAATATATG
>JAILRZ010000013.1 GCA_024697845.1 Eubacterium sp.
TATTAACATAGGGCTTATTAAAGTGCCTCTAAAATCATCAATTATAATAATTATACATAGAGAAACAGAACTGCATTGGCAATGGCCAATGCAGTTCTGCTATTTAGAGACTTTTTTTACAGCCCCTTTTATTTATTCTACTTTAATGAAATCCACATTCCCGGTCTGATAAAGATTGTCGTTGTCGACATGTCATATCCATAATCCATTACAACACCTTGGGAAACAAACTGCGCTGTGTGCGGATTCTTTCCTTCATCCATCAACCACCAGTCTCTTAAGTAATTGCTTAAAATTTCTTGATAGTGATTTGCCTGCTCTGCAGTCAGCATAAACAATTGATCCTTTGTTCCGGTCTGTTCATCCACAACCGTACTCAAGATTTGTTTTTGCTGGTATTGATTAAAGGTTTCATCAAAAAATGTTCCGTTTAGATATCTTCTGATTGTGGAGTCAAACCAATTGTTTGCATCTCCCTCGTCAAAAGCAAATCCGTTAATTGGAAGGGATTTCACAAGAAATACCTTGTCCTTGCTTTTTTCCAAAATCAACCAACGATATTCTCCAAACAAAACCTCTGCACCAATCTTCTGTTCACGAATGTTCTGAAGTTCCACATCGGTAAGCTTTAATTCGCTGTCTTTATAATCTGCTAATTTACGGAAAGCATTTTTTGCCTGAGTCAACTTATGTTTTTTAAAACATTCATCCGCATATTTATAACAACTTTCCTGATAGCGCTTTTCGCTGTCTTTATAATCCTTTAGATTATTAAACATCTTGTAAGACTTTTCATATGCTCCGACTTTTTCACAAAGAGAAGCTCTGTAATATCTTCCCGGTTTTGTCTTACTAAAGATTGCAGCAACCAATGCCAAAACTACAAGAACCGCCAGAATTCCGAATACAATTTTTCGGACAAGTACTTTCGTTTCATTACTTTCTTCCTGCTTTTCCTGCTTCTGCTTTGCTTTTTCTTCTTTTACCTGCTGCTTATATTTATCCTGGAATTCTTTTGCCTGCTTTCCACAAGCCTCCGCTCTTTTTTCAGCATCTTCATAATCTCCCAAAGATGCATATAAATCTGCTGCCTTTTGAAAAATCTGTCCGCGTTCCTTATCTCTCAATAAGCTTCTGGTAGATTCTTCTAATCGCTTCGCTCTCTCGTATTTGTCTTCTGTTGTTTCTACAGGCTTTTTCTTCTCTGCCATTTCAACCTCCGGTTTTAGTGATTATCATCCTCATAATCGATATCGTCATCTACCTCGTCATAGCCGTATTCCATACTTTCTCTGGCAAAAACACGATTTTTTCTTCTGGCAATTTCCACAAGCTTCGAAAGTTTTTCTTTTGTTTCAGCGGCATTCTTGATATTGACAATATCAAAATTCTTCATTGTCTTGTCTGCAGAATCACAGTGAATTGTTCCTGTTTTAATAATTCTCTGCCATAAACTTCTGGTTAAGGTTAAATCTGTCACTCGATAAAGTCTGACTTCATCTTCTCTTGCATTCAAAACTCCTGTTTCAATAAACAATCTTTCTTCATCTAATGCATATTTTGTAAATGTCCAAGGAAGTCCCAGAAAATTTCTTTTTCGATCCTTCCATACTAAATTTTCTCTTTTCATATAAAAACTCCTTCCCGTCCCTTTGTCGACGTCTATTATATCTGTAATCTTAAGGAAATACAACCTTTGTTCTTATTGTACCATCCCTTTCCGCACATCAAAGGCTTTATAAGTATATCCAGGTTCTACTATTTTCAATATATTATTATACAAATAATCATGTGAAGGGGCATTGCTCATCTTTTCATTGTCATACAGATATTTCGCAACATTAAAAATCGTTAATTTTGAAATAGGGCTGTAAATAGTCTTTCCATTTTTCAATTTCGCATAAATGCGAACATCAATTTCACTCTGATAGAAAGCAGCATTTCGAATTAATTTCATTGTCATAGCATACTTTCCTGTTTCCTCAGTGGAAGATGAAAGTTTTCCTTCATCAGTTGTCTGATAATGATATACTGTAGTGTTGCTACTATTTAAAACCATTTCCGTATCTTTTGCCCCTAATCCATACACTAAGCCAACTTCACTAATTTCCTTCTTCGGGTCACTTACGGAATAAACCATGCGGAATCCGCCTAACGTAGTACTAATCTGACATCCGTTTATTTCTAAGGCCACCTGAGATGTCTCCTGCGTTGTTGGTTCTGCAGTAGTTGGTTCCTGCGTCGTTGGTTCCGGTTCCACAGAGACATCACGAATATATTTCCATGGATATGCACCATTGTCAGATTCTCCAGGAATAATCCCTTGCGTCCACCACTGTGCTTCCCAAACCTTTCCGTCATAAATTACCAAATCTCCCTGCACATAAGCATTTCCCCGTTTCCAGGCACTGATGGTTTCTCCACCGGCTCCTGTTTCGGTTTCGTCATCAAGATCTGTAGGAATCTGATAAGCATTATCTCCCATAAAGGTTTTAAAAATATTAGTATGTTCATACATTCCATAAATTCCATTGTTCTGACCATATTTTTGACAATCTCGATTCAGACACCAGAAGGAAGTCATACCAATGTTTGAACTGATTGCCTTTTGGTTCACAACCTGAGAATAATCTGTTGTCCAAATTGGGAAACTGGAGCTTTCCTCTCCAATGGAAACAGTGACACCCACCTTTTCGTAAGCCTGAGCACTACTAATTGATTTTCCATTATTTGCATAGGTTGTCTTAATCTGTTGCGCTGTGTTATCAATGGCTCGAACAGAAGCCTGTGCATAAGTTTCTCCCGGATTAATTACACCACTTCCATAACACATCGCCATAATATTAACCATCTTTACATCGACGCCATTTTCAATGTACGCTTCCATTGTTCCAAGACCCAGACTGGTCAGTCCACTTGGAAGCACCGGCAAAGTCAGTACAATTTCCACTCCTGTGGCATCCTGCACTCGTTTCAGTGCTTTTGCATTGGCAACATTAATTGCTTTTCCCTGTCCACCACCTTCAATATCCAGATCCAGTCTTGTCAGACCGTATCCTTCAATAATATCCATATAGGTGTTAAACAGAATATCTTCATCCTGCGTTTTCTGGAATAAATTTCCTTCATTCAAACCACCAATCGAAATGATTACATCTCCACCTTTAGATCGAATATAATTTATGGATTCCTTAATTCCATCTAACTGCCAGGTATCTGTTGATGTTTCTGATAAAGATTCATAGCCTCCCCAAGACCAGTCAACAATACCATTCGTAATTCCACCGCCGTTCTTTGCCATAATAAAGCCTAAGTTATAATAAAGAATTCCGGTGTCCTTATACATCTTTTCCAGACTCAATGAACCTGCTGATGCATAATCTTTGTCGGATACATAAGATACGATATCCACAAACGGTGCAAATACATGATCCGGAATCTGTTTTCCAACGCCGACTCCATACGCTCCCTGTGTTGCATAAACTGCTGCTTCTGTTTTCTTTGGTTGCACTGCAATGCCACTTACCAACAGCGCCACAGACATTATTCCCGCAACCATTCCCTTCCAAAGTTTTTTGTTTCGCATTTTTTCTCTCTCCTATTACGGATTGCATCGCTTACACGGCGCATATCCTTCATTTATTATATTTTCACGACTGTCTTTCACAATCGATTTATTCTTTTCCTTCATATCTTCAATACTGGTACATGTAGGTCGATGAAACTTTTTCGTATTGGTATTCAGAACATATTCCTGCTTGCCCTGATTGTTATTGATGTCCAATGCGTCTTGCTCTGCCGCTGTTTCTGTTGTTATCTCCGCTCCTTCTTGCAAATGACTTTCGCCGTTTTGATAATCAATTTCAATTCCGGGCTGAGCATTGAATACGTAAACATTGAAACAGATTCCTGCTCCCTCATCTTCCACGGAATAAGCTTCCATTTCCACTCCGCTTGCCAGAAGATTATTTCCATCGTACACCGGTGTCACCCGATAAAGAACATGATGATTTGTTGCCTGCACATAATCCGCCACTTGATTTTCAAAAGGCTCCATTCCTTCTACATTCATATAACGGGTTCCGGTGATCAGATTTTTTTCATTAGCATTTTCTCCAGCCAACTGATAACCAATCAAATGACAACGGTTATACAAATATTTTCCATCTACAATATCATACTTGGCAAAGTTCCATCCTGGCGGCTTGATATGACCAATCTCCCCCCGTTCTTCCGTGGGCATCAGTTCCTTGCAAATATTGGCATAAGCAACTCCGGGTCTTCCCAAAGAATCCAAATCACTATAAGTTTCAAAAGCCTTCTTCTGCTGCCGCTCTGTTTCAGAAAAATTCGGTTCATTATTCTTTAGAACCACATAAGGTTCACCATGATACACAGGCATTTCCTCAAAAGCGGTA
>JAILRZ010000041.1 GCA_024697845.1 Eubacterium sp.
CTTCTTGGAATCTCCAAGTGCACGCAAAATACTGGCCACACCATTATACAATCCAATACAAAGTATTCCCACGGAAGTTACGCGAAGATATTTTACCGCTTCATCTAATATTTCCGGATCAGTCTGCATTAATACCAACAATGGTCTGGCCAAAAGAAAGCCAATCAGCGCCATAACGACAGCACAAGTCATTACAATCCACACTGCATTTCCCACAGTATTTTTTACTTCTTCATGTTCTCCTGCTCCGTAGTATTGGGATACAATAATTCCAATTCCCATGGACAATCCGCCTACTAAAGAAAAAAAGAAAAAATGAAGGGAGCCGGTCGTACCAATGGCACCTAACGCATCTGTTCCCACATAATTTCCAACAATAATGGAATCCACCATATTGTACAATTGTTGAAAGATATTTCCAATAAATAAAGGAACGGCAAATGCCAATAGTAATTTATACGGATCTCCCTCTGTCATATTTTTTACAAATTTATTTTTTTCGCTCATGATTATCTAACCTTCGTTTCTTCATTCAAAACCTTAAAGAATCTAGCAATAGTAAAATCCAATGATTCCCATAATTAGACCAAGAATTGCTCCTACAATCACATCCTTGGGATAATGAACCCCTGCAAGAACCCGGCCAATACACACAATCAATGCACAAACTCCCATAGGAATGCTAAAAAGCGGAATAACATAATAAAATGTAACGGCCACCATCACTGCTGAAAAAACATGTCTGCTGGGCATTGTTTTTCCTGTTTTATCTTTTTTTACAACAGATGGATAAGAAAAGGCCACATAAGGGCGTGGTGCATCATAAAGATTTCGGAAAATGCTTACCAGCACGAATGATATTCCTGGAACCAGAATCGCTTTCAGTATTCGTTCATCCCTTTGCACCATCAACCACAAAAGAAGACACGGATACGCTAGATACATCACATTAGTAACATAGCGATTCAATGCCTCTATCCACCATGTCCTTCGTTTCGTGCTCTTTCCCCAATCCATCAATCTGATATATGTCTCTCTCTTCATTCAGACTCCTATTGTTTTCTGGCAATCCGATATTCATCACCATAAGAAAAGTATGGGCAGGTTGCATTTTTAAACTGCATCATTCGGGCAAGGTCATCCTCATCCATGCTTACCACGCAGGCATACTCTTCATATTCTTCATCATAAACATAATTGCTGCAAAATTCACAGCTATATTGTCCACTCATAAAACTCCTTTACTTCTGATAACTTTCAGCCAAGGCCTTAAATGCAGGAAGTGCTTCTTCAATCTGCTTGGTCTGTACACAGTAAGAAATTCTTACATACCCTGGAGTTCCAAAACTGTCTGCAGGTACTAAAAGCAATTCATGTTTCTTTGCGTTTTCGCAAAACGCATGTGAATCTTCTTCCAATGCCTTTACAAACAAATAGAAGGCACCGTCCGGATATACACATTCATATCCCATTTCGGTTAAAGAATTATACAATAAATCTCTGTTTGTTTTATAAATCGAAATGTCTGCAGTATCTGCAATACACTTTTCAATCACTCTCTGATACATGCTGGATGCACAAACATATCCTAATGCTCTACCTGCTCCACAGATTGCCGCATATGCATCCGAAAAGTCAACAATCTTTGGAGAAACAACGATATATCCGATACGTTCTCCCGGTAAAGAAAGTGCTTTACTGTAAGAGTAACAGATAAAGGTATTATCATAGTAATTTACCATATAAGGAACTTTCGTATCATCATATACAAGTTCACGATATGGTTCATCGGTAATCAGGAAAATAGGATGTCCGTATTCTTCCTGTTTCTTTTTCAGAAAGCTACATAATTCTTTCAGTTTTTCTTCAGTATAAACAACACCGGAAGGATTATTCGGTGAGTTGATAATCACTGCTTTTGTCTTTTCATTGATTGCCTTTTCAAGATTATTGAAATCAATCTGAAATGTTCCTTTCTCAGATTCAACAGAAACAAGCTTTGCTCCTGTTCGTTCCATAAACACTCCATATTCCGGAAAGAATGGTGTAAATACAATACACTCATCATCTTTTCTCAAAATCGCATTTAATACAATAGTTAAAGAGGCAGCCGCACCGCAGGTCATATAAATATTGTCTCCTGTAAGATCGGTTCCAAATCTCTGATTCGTATATTCCGCAATCGTATTTCGAACTTTGGCATCCCCCTGTGCTGATGTATATCCGTGCAATGCAACGGAATCAAAATTATCAACCAAATCCTTAATTGCCTCATCCACACTCTTTGGCGCCGGAACACTTGGATTTCCGATACTGAAATCATATACATTCTCTGCCCCGATTTCTGCTTTTCTCTTATTTCCATATTCAAAGATTTCTCTGATTTCAGAACGAACCTTTCCCAATTTTACTAATGACTCTGTGTACATTTCAATTCTCCTTTTCTCTATCAATTATCTAGCGAAGACGAATTTTGAAATCTCTTTCGCTTTCCCGTTTCATATCTCTTTTTGCAATGTCCTGTCGCTTATCATAAAGTTTCTTACCTCTTGCAAGGCCAATTTCCACCTTCACAAGACTTCCCTTGAAATAAACACGCAACGGAACCAGGGTCAGCCCCTTTTCCTTAATCTTTCCGATTAATTTGTTGATTTCATATTTATGAAGCATCAGTTTCTTCGGACGTAACGGGTCTTTATTAAATATATTTCCTTTTTCGTAAGGACTGATGTGCATGCCATAAATCATGACTTCCCCTTTGTCAATTCGCACAAAGGACTCTTTAATACTGCAATGTCCCTGACGTAATGACTTTACTTCCGTCCCATGAAGCACAATTCCTGCCTCATAGGTATCTTCAATAAAATAATCATGTCTGGCTTTTTTATTGTTTGCAATCAGTCGCTCTGATCCTTTTGCCATAATCTCTCCTTTTCCCAAAAAGTGTCCACCTCTATGATAGCCTATTTATCAAATAAATCAACCGTTAACAATACTAAAATCAACATTTCCTGAAGCCTTATCCGCTCCTTCCACACGAATGCAAACTGCTTGTCCTAATTTGTATGTTTTTCTAGTCCGCTCACCGGTCATGGAATAGGTTGCTTCATCGAAAACATAGTGATCGTCAGACATATTGGATACATGCACCAGACCTTCTACGGTATTTTCCAACTCCACATAAATTCCAAATCCTGTAACGGATGAAATCACGCCATCATATTCCTCGCCAATATAGCTTCTCATATACTCTGCTTTCTTCATCTTATCGGTATCACGCTCTGCTTCATCGGCTCGTCTTTCATAAGCACTACAGTTCTTCGTCACCTCCGGAAGAATCTTGTTCAAATGGCTTGTTTTTTTATCATCTAACTGATTATGAAGCCACCACTTAATGATTCGATGAATCTGCAAATCCGGATATCGACGAATTGGTGATGTAAAGTGGCAATAATATGTTGCAGCCAAACCAAAATGTCCCACACACTGTGGTGTATATTCTGCGCGCTTCATTGAACGTAAAGTCACACGGCTAATCATTGCTTCTTGAGGCGTTCCTTCAATTCTTCGCAGTAGTTTCTGCAATTCCTTCGGATGTACCAGGTTCCCACTCTTTTTCACAGAATATCCAAAGTTTTCAATAAACTGTGTCAACTGATCCATACGCTGTTCATCCGGCTTTTCATGATTACGATACACAAAAGGAACCTTCAACCAATAGAAACATTCTGCCACGGTTTCATTGGCAGCAAGCATAAAGTCCTCAATAATTTTCGTTGCTTTGTTTCTATCATAAGGCACAATTTCAATTGGTCTTCCTTGATCGTCCAGGCGAATTTTACATTCTGGCAAATCAAAATCAATTGCCCCTCTGCCATATCTGCGTTCTCTTAAAATGTCAGACAATTCTGACATCAGATAAAACATATCCGCTGCATCCTTATATTTTTCAATCACTTCCGAATTGTCAAAGGATACAATCTGGTTCACATCGGTATAACTCATTCGATGATCCACATGAATCAGTGTTTCCGCAATCTGGTAGCTGACAATCTTACCTTTTTCATCAATATTCATCAGACAACTCAACGCCAGCCGGTCTTCTCCCTGGTTCAATGAACAAATTCCGTTGGATAACTTATGAGGAATCATTGGAATCACACGGTCTACCAAATAGACACTAGTTCCACGCCGAAGCGCCTCTTTATCCAATGGGGTGTTTTCCCGAACATAATGGGATACATCGGCAATATGAACCCCCAATCGATAAAATCCATCTTCTTTCGATAATGTAATAGCATCGTCCAAATCCTTGGCGTCTTCTCCATCAATAGTGACCGTCAATAAATCTCTTAAATCCAATCGGCCATTCCCAAGAATTCCATCCTCTGTTGCAATGATCTTTTCTTCTTCCAAAACCTCATCCGGAATTCCTGCTACCTGTTCTAAAACCTTCTCAGGAAACTGTTCCGGAATATCATATTTCTTGATTACAGATAAAATATCCACACCCGGATCATTTTTGTGTCCCAGAATTTCAATAACTTTTCCTTCCGGCTTTCTTCCCTTGCTTCCATAATCCGTCAGTCGAACTACTACCTTATGCCCTGTCACGGCGCCCATCATATCTTTTCCCGGAATATAAATATCACTTGAAATCTTCTGATTATCCGGAAGCACATAGCCGAAACTCTTATTATTCTGGAACAATCCAACCACTTCTGTAATTTCATGAGACAGGATTTTAATAACCTTGCCTTCTTTTCTTCTACCGGATTGCATCGGTTCCACTGTAATCAGTACCGTATCATGATGAAAGGCACCGTTGACATTTCCTTCCGGAATAAAATAATCTTCCTCCTGTCCTTCCACTTCTACAAAACCGAAGCCACGTTCATTACTGATAAACAGCCCCTGAATATATTCTTCCTTGGGAACCATATATTTTCCACGCTTTGTTAATGTGATTTTCCCTTCATGAATTAATTCTGCAAGGACAATTTCCAATAAGTCCCTGTCTTCTTTTTTCACATTTAATATGATTGCTAATTCTTTAAATTTCATTGGAACATAGGTCTTATCCTGCATCAGTTCCAAGATTATTTTCTTCTTTTCATTGATAATATCCACAATTCACCTCATTTTCTGCCAAAAGATTTTTCTCACAAATAAAAAAGGTGTAGAAAGAAATCTACACCTTCATAAGTACGTTGGAAATAAATCTTAATAACCAATCTTGTCCATATTTAAAACAATTGCAAGAACAAAGAATAAGACAACACATACCTTTGTAATCTTTTCTAACTTACCTTCGATAGAACGTCCTTTATTCTTTCCCCAGTAGCTTTCAGCTGCACCGCTGATTGCACCAGTCAATCCTGCCTGTTTTCCTTCCTGAAGTAAGATTACTACTGAAATAACTATACAAACTATCATAAACACAGCTGTTAAAATCTTTAACATGTGGTTTCACCTCCTAATTAAAATCGAACAGAAATATCTTACCATAATCCATTTGATTTATCAAGTGTTTTCTTATCAATTCCCTTTGCATTTAAATTATTTTACAATCAAAGATTTTCCTGTCATTTCTTTTGGCTGTTCCATTCCCATCACTTCAATCAGTGTAGGAGCAATATCTGCAAGACATCCGCCTTCTCTTAATTTCCAGCTTGGATCAGCATTTACTAAAATAAATGGTACAGGATTTGTTGTATGTGCTGTATGTGGAGCACCTGTTTCGTAATCCACCATCTTTTCTGCATTACCATGGTCTGCACAAATGAATAATACTCCATCCATTTCCTTGACAGCTTCTACTGCCTGTCCCACTAAGCCATCAACAGTTTCTACTGCCTTTACAGCTGCAGGGATCACACCGGTATGTCCTACCATATCAGGGTTTGCAAAGTTAATTACAATTACGTCATATTCATTGGACTTAATTGCCTTCACAAGATTTTCTCCTACTTCCGGAGCACTCATTTCTGGCTTTAAGTCATAAGTTGCAACTTCCTTTGGAGAATTAACTAAGATACGATTTTCATCTTTGTTTGGTTCTTCTACACCACCATTAAAGAAGAATGTAACGTGAGCATATTTTTCAGTTTCAGCAAGTCTTAACTGCTTCAACCCGTTGTTTGCAAGAAATTCTCCAAAAGTATTTTTGATTTCTTCTTTTTCAAAAGCAATCAACTTATTCGGAATTGTTTCATCATAATCCTTGAAACATACATAAGTGATATTCAGGAACGGTCTTTCAAATCCAGTAAACTGATCATCACAGAACGCTCTTGTAATTTCTCTTGCTCTATCAGGACGGAAGTTAAAGAAGATTACGGAATCTCCATCTTTTACCAATGACAAAGGATTTCCCTCTTCATCTGTAATCACTGTAGGAAGAACGAATTCATCTGTTACATCCTGTGCATAAGAATCAGCCATTGCCTGAACAGCATCAGTTGCCTTTACTCCTTCTCCTGTTGTTAAAGAATCATAAGCCTTCTGAACACGATCCCAGTTGTTATCTCTGTCCATTGCATAATAACGTCCTGAAAGGGAAGCAATTTTACCGACCCCGATTTCATCCATTTTCGCCTGTAATTCAGCAACATAATCTTTTCCTGATGCAGGAGGTGTGTCACGACCGTCTAAGAACGCATGAACGTATACTTTTTCTAAACCATTCTTTTTAGCCATTTCCAGCAGTCCGTATAGGTGTGTATTGTGACTATGAACACCACCATCAGATAATAATCCCCAAAGGTGTAAATCAGAATCATTCTTTTTGCAGTTTTCAATTGCCTGTAATAATACTTTATTATCAAAGAATGTTCCATCCTGAATGTCTTTTGTAATTCTAGTAAGATCCTGATAAATGATCCGTCCGGCACCGATATTCATATGACCTACTTCAGAGTTTCCCATCTGTCCATCCGGAAGACCAACTGCCATTCCTGATGCATTTCCTTCAACGAAAGGATAATTTTTCATTAAGTCATCCATAACCGGAGTCTTAGCCATTGCAATTGCATTTCCTTCCGGATTCTCATTTAATCCATAACCATCTAATACCATTAAAACTACTGGTTTCTTTGCCATTTTTCTTCTCCTCTTATTTTAAAATTTATTTTGTTTTTTCCATTTGGAAACAAACTTCTTTTTTATTAAAATTGATTCCAACAGCATTAGCTGCGGTTCTTCTTCCGTCGCCCCGTAGATAAACCACATCGTATCCAGGGAAGTTCGGATCTTTTCCACACTCTGTAGAAGTATTATCAACCATTTCTTTTGCTTCTTCATCCGTAATATAAACATATATTCTTTTGTAATGAGAACCATTTCCCACATTTTCCTGAGCCGCAAAATAAATTGGGTTTTTCTTTATTTTTGTAAAGGAATTACCTGTAATATGAATATCTTTCACCCCTGCACCTGCAATCGCATGAGCTGTTGTTGCCTTATCTAAAGTGTTGTCTTTTCCTGTCATATAGAATGTATTATTTTTAATAACAACATCCTGCCAATTCATCAGATATACACCGGCATCAAACAAGTTCTTGAAAGTATTTCCTTCAATCACAATCTTTGAATGATAAATATTCTGTCCGTTTTTTTGTGAATAGTTGTGGGTTCCCACACCTCGACTCATACCTTCAAAGGTACAATTCTTCACACTAATATTTTTACAAGGTGTTAAATCCTGCTTAGCCCAGGTTGAATTACTTCCATGGGTTGTAGGATCCGGAAGATCAATATTAATCGCTTCCTTCACATAAGCACTCTTTAATGTACCTTTTTTTGCTTTTGTAAATTTACAATCATGTATATTTACATTCTTCGCCGCATTGGTCTCAATGTAATGATTACCATTCATTCCCTTAAAGGTAATTCCGGATATTTCAATATTTTTACAATGTACAACGTTAATTGCTACACCTTTAATATAATTCATTTTAAATACAACTTTCCCTTCTCCGATTAATTTTGCTTTAGAAGTTCCATTGTATTTTCCGATAGATTTTTTCTTCTTCGTTTTATTCTTCGGAGCAATCTGGAACATTAATGAAGCAGGTTTGATATGAGCCTTCTTATTCATAATGTTCTCTACGACCACGCCGTTTTTAAAAACCAAAGTTACATTTGATGGGATACATACAGCGTATTGCAGACGATATGTTCCCTTTTTTAATGTCAGTGTTCCTCCACCTTTTTTACGCATCTTTTCAATCGTCTGATTCAACGCCAGACAGTGCGCAATGGACTTATCATATTTAGATGAAAAATTCTTTTTTGCCTGTTTGTTCAATGATTTCGGGGATACCGTAACCTTCATTTTAGCCTCAATAGGCATCATAAAAGTCAAACAAATCCCTGCGATTAATGCCATCATTGAAACACATTTAAACATTCTTTTCATATAAATCACTCCCTTCAATTATTTCCGCATTTAAATTAATATAAGTATACCTATTTTTTAGGAGAGATTCAATGAACAAGCGTATGATTTTGACTAATCACACCGAGCTGTTATCACTCGAAAAAACAGGATACTGAAAAACAGTACCCTGTCATCAATTTATTTATTATTATTTATTATAGTTGACAATCTGACCAAAATCAGCCTTAAGGCTAGCGCCACCAACTAAACCACCGTCAATGTCAGGTTTAGCCATAAGTTCAGCTGCATTTCCTGCATTCATAGATCCACCATACTGGATTCTGATTGCTGCAGCAGTTGCATCATCATAAATTTCAGCGATGCAAGTTCTAATTGCTGCACAAACTTCTTCTGCCTGATCAGAAGTTGCAGTCTTTCCTGTTCCGATAGCCCAGATTGGTTCGTAAGCGATAAC
>JAILRZ010000047.1 GCA_024697845.1 Eubacterium sp.
TATAATTCGAATAATGACGTTTATATTGTAATAAAAAAACATTGAAATTATGTGTTCTTGTGGTATAATATCAAAAGAATTGTGCGTTTATGCGCATATGGATAAATGTATTGGAGGAAATATGATGAAGCATATTAAGACTTTAACAGGAAAAACTTTAAAGGAAAGCATGAAGAAAGGTGGATGTGGTGAATGCCAGACATCATGCCAGTCAGCATGTAAGACATCTTGTACAGTTGGAAATCAGACTTGCGAGAATAAATAATTAATTTCATAGAAATTTATACCTATAACAGAGCCGAAGTGTCGACTCTGTTATAGTGCGTTTTAAAAACTTAATAGTGTTAGGAGGAAATCACAGTGATTCATCAATATAAGAGCAATGGGTTCAATATTGTCATGGACGTGGAAAGCGGTGCGGTTCATGTAGTGGATGATGTAACCTATGATGTAATTGCTTTGTTTGAAGAACTGTCAGCTTCGGAAATTGAAGATAGGTTGAAAGATACTTATCCTCTGGATTCCATTAAGGAATCGATTCAGGAAGTGACAAAATTAAAAAATGATGGTCAACTGTTTACAGAAGATATCTATCAGCCGTATATTGAAGAATTTCAGAACAAGCGACAGACTGTTGTAAAGGCTCTGTGTCTTCATATTGCCCATGACTGTAATCTTGCTTGCAAGTATTGCTTTGCAGAAGAAGGGGAATATCATGGAAGACGAGCTTTAATGAGTTTTGAGGTTGGTAAGAAAGCCCTTGATTTTCTTGTGAAAAATTCCGGCAACCGCGTTAATTTGGAAGTTGATTTCTTTGGCGGGGAACCGTTAATGAATTGGGAAGTTGTCAAACAACTGGTCGCATACGGACGGAGCCTGGAAGAAGCGAACAATAAGAAATTCCGTTTCACCTTAACAACTAACGGTGTGTTACTGAATGATGAAATTATGGAATTTTTAAATAAAGAAATGTCCAACGTTGTAATTAGTCTGGATGGAAGAAAAGAAGTCAATGATCGTATGAGACCGTTCCGTAACGGAAAGGGAAGTTACGACTTGATTGTTCCAAAATTCCAGAAACTTGCGGAAAGCAGAAACCAGATGAATTATTACATTCGAGGTACATTTACAAGAAATAATTTGGATTTCTCTGAAGATGTAAAACATTTTGCAGATTTGGGATTCAAACAGATGTCCATTGAACCGGTTGTAGGACCGGATGATGATCCATATTCCATTCGTGAGGAAGACCTTCCTCAGATTCTGGAGGAATATGACAAACTGGCATTGGAGTATATCAAGCGTGAGAAGGAAGGCAGAGGATTTAACTTCTTCCATTTCATGATTGATTTACAGCAGGGACCTTGTGTGTACAAGCGATTATCAGGATGTGGCTCAGGAACAGAATACCTGGCGGTAACACCTTGGGGAGATTTGTATCCGTGTCACCAGTTTGTAGGAAATGAAGAATTCCTATTGGGAAATGTGGATGAAGGCATTACAAAACCGGAAATTGTAAATGAATTTGGTTGCTGTAATGTATACACGAAAGAAAAGTGTAAGAACTGCTTTGCAAGATTTTATTGCAGTGGCGGTTGTGCAGCAAACTCTTATAATTTCCATGGCAATATCAACGATACATACGAAGTTGGTTGCGAAATGGAACGAAAGAGAGTGGAATGCTCAATTATGATTAAAGCGGCTTTAGCCGAAGAATAACAGCCGAAAGGCGATATTAAATAAGTTTTGAAACTTAGAAAGAGGTTAAAAAATGAAGTTTAAGACAATGAGTAAGGCAAAAAGTATTACATGCTTTATCGCATGCTTAGTACTGGTTGTTGTGGCAGGTGCAATTGTAATGTGGGGTACCCCAAAGAAGATTCCTGGAATCGGAGACAGAGGTAAGGCTTCTTACATCACTCAGGGATTGGACTTAAAGGGTGGAACTAGTATTACGTATCAGGTTGAGAAAGGTGCGAGCGCCAAAGATATTTCTGATACAAGAGCAAAGTTAGAAAAGAGAGTACAGAGTAAGTTTAGTTCTGAAGCAACTGCTTATACTGAAGGAACAAATAGAATTACTGTAGAAATTCCAGGTGCTTATGATGCTGATAAGGCAATCGAAGAATTAGGAAAGCCTGGTAAAATGTACTATACCATTAAGGTTGAGGATGGTTATGAACCAACAGAAGAGGAACTGAAAAACGAAGAGTATATTAAACTGGATGATTCTTACTATAAAGTTTGGCTGACTGGTGATGAAGTTGCAGATGCACAGGGCGCTGCAGAACCGGAGAAAGATTCTAATCAAATTGTAAACAAAGTAAAAATTTCATTTACAAACGCTGGCGATGAAAAGTTCTATAATATGACATCAGCAAATTCTGGAAAACAGAACTACATTATTTATAATGATGAAATCATCACAGCACCGAGAATTAGTGGTCCAATCCGAGGCGGTTGTGAAATTACAGGTTCTTTTGAAACAATAGAAGAAGCGAACGATTTGGCTACAAGCATTCGTATTGGAGGACTGAAAGTTAAAATCAATGAATTAAGCCATAGTGTACAGAGTGCACAGCTTGGTAATGATGCGTTATCAAAGAGTTTAAAAGCCGGATTAATCGGATTTATCATTATCTGTATCTTCCTTCTGTTTGTATACAGAATTCCGGGACTTGCAGCTGCGTTATCATTGGTTGCATATGTTGAATTAATGTTATTGGCATTAAACGGATTTGATTTAACTTTAACACTTCCTGGTATCGCAGGTATTATCTTGGATATCGGTATGGCGGTAGATGCTAACGTAATTATTTATGCACGTATTCGTGAAGAAATTGCGGCAGGACGTCAAGTTCAGAACGCCATTTATACAGGTTTCCAGAAGGCTACATCAGCAATCGTGGATGGTAACATCACAACATTAATTGCTGCATTAGTACTTCTTTGGAGAGGTTCAGGAACAGTACAGGGATTCGCTACTACATTGGCAATCGGTATTTTAGTACAGTTATTCTCATCACTTGTTATTTCAAGAGCATTCGTTTGGTTACTGTACTACATGGGATTCCAGAACCAGAAATTCTACGGAAAAGAAAAAGTCAAGAAGACAATCGAATTTGTTCAGAAGAAAGCAATCTGGTTTGCAATTTCAATTGTAACAATTGCTATTGGATTGTGCTCAATTGCATACAATGCATCTAAGGGTGATCCATTTGATTACAGTATCGAATTCAAGGGTGGTATTTCCATCAGTACAGAATTTGAAAAAACATATGATGTAAATTATTTCAATGATTCCATTAAGCCTGATTTGGAAAAAATCTTAAAGACAACAGATATTCTTGGACAGCAGGATACAAATAACAAGAAAATCTTTACTATTAAGACAAGACAGTTAACAAAAGATGAATTTGCAAAGGTTAAAGATGTATTAATCAAGAAACATAGTGCTGTTGATAAGAAGCAGAACTTTGGTAACACAGAAATTTCTGATACAATCAGTTCTGAAATGAGACGTGACGCTGTCATCGCAACAATGATTGCTACACTTTGCATGTTGCTTTACATTTGGATTAGATTTAAGAATATCCAGTTCGCTTTGGCTGCTGTAGTAGCTTTGGTACACGACGTATTGGTTGTAGTAGGCTTCTATGGAATTTCCGGAGTAACTGTTGGTACAACATTTATCGCTTGTCTGTTGACAATTGTTGGTTACTCAATTAACGCGACTATCGTTATCTTCGATAGAATTCGTGAAAACAGAGCTTTGATGAAACGTGGTGATCAGTTGATTGATGTTGTAAATGCTAGTATTACACAGACATTAACAAGAAGTATCTATACTACATTAACCACCTTTGTAATGATCTTTATGATTTTTGTAATGGGTGTATCTTCTATTAGAGAATTTACATTACCATTGATGGTAGGTGTAATTGCCGGTATGTATTCTTCTGTATGTGTAACCGGTTCATTATGGTATGTAATGAAGAAGCAGTCTGAAAAGAAAGCAGAATAATATATAAATAATCGAAAAGAGTGTAAACAGCCCTCTGTCATTTTGGCAGAGGGCTGTTCAATATAAAAGGTGAAAGTTGAAATGAACGAACGGTGGTATCTTCATACAAAAAAGGCCGATTTTAATGAAATTGGCAGAAAATATCATATTAGCACGATTATTGCAAAAATCATTCGCAATCGAGATGTTGTAGGCGATGAAGCGATTCAGAATTATCTGCACCCCAAAACTGAATTTATGGACAGCCCATGGTTGTTTAAAGATATGGATGCAGCTGTGGATTTGCTAAACATCAAGATTGACTCTGAAATGAAAATTCGTGTCATTGGTGATTATGATGTGGATGGGATTTGTGCGGGATACATGTTACTTCGGGGATTACGGGAATTAGGTGCCAATGTAGATTTGGTGGTTCCTCATCGGATTGAGGATGGTTATGGAATCAATGAGCGACTGATCGAAAAAGCATATGATGACGGAATTGATACGATTGTTACCTGTGATAACGGAATTGCCGCTATAGAACCGATTAAAAGAGCTAAGGAACTGGGAATGACTGTGATTATTACAGACCATCACGAAGTTCCTTTTGAAGAAACACCAAATGGAAAGGACTATCAGATTCCACCGGCAGATGCAGTTGTGAATCACAAACAAGTGGATTGCAATTATCCTTTTAAGGAATTGTGTGGTGCAATGGTGGTTTACCAAACGCTGATGGCTTTGTTTGAATCTCGCGGAGAAAACCAGAGAAAAGTTCGGGAATTATTGCCTTATGGTGCAATGGCGACTGTTTGTGACGTTATGAGCCTAGTAGGTGAAAATAGAGCGATTGTTCGTTTTGGAATCAAGCAGTTCCGGGAATTGAAAGATTTGGGATTGAAAACATTGATTCAGGTATGCAAGTTGGATTGTAATCAGATTACTCCGTATCATTTAGGGTTTGTTCTTGGTCCGAATTTAAATGCCAGCGGAAGACTGGATACAGCTGGGAAGGCAATTAAACTTTTGGAGGAAAAGGATCCGGAGCAAGCGCAGGTTCTGGCTCGAAAGATTTATGAATTAAATGAAGAACGAAAAACAATGACCGAGCAATATCGGCTGCAGGCAATTCGTGAAGCAAAGGAAATGCAGGACCGCGTTTTGGTGGTTTATATACCGGAATGCCATGAAAGTATTGCCGGAATCATTGCAGGAAAAGTTCGGGATTATTTTCATAAACCGACCTTTATTTTGACCAATGGTGAAAATGGAGTGAAAGGTTCCGGGCGTTCTATTGAAGAATACAATATGTATGAAGCGTTGACCGGAGTGAAAGAATTGCTTTCAAAGTTTGGTGGTCATCCGATGGCCGCAGGGGTTTCTTTGGAGAAAGAGAATGTAGAAAAATTTAGAAAACGAATAAATGAAAATTGTAATTTGTCGGAAGATGACTTATATTTAAAGGTATGGATAGATACAACGCTTCCTTTTGACTATATTTCCAAGGAATTGGTTGAGGAATTAAAATATTTGGAGCCTTTTGGAAAGGGAAATCCGAAACCGGTATTTGCAGAAAAGAATTTGCAATTGGTTCATTTGAAAATTCGCGGAAAAGAGGGAAACGTGTTGTCGCTTTTTGTAGAAGACGAAGGACATCGTCGGATGCCGGCTGTCATATTCCAACGTTCTCAGGAATTTTTGGCATTTATTGTTGAAAAATTCGGTCAGGAAGAGTTGGATAAGGCAATGGCTGGGAGAAAAAATAGTATTCGTTTTATGGCTACTTTTTATCCCGGGATCAACGAGTTTCAGGGAAATCAGACATTACAACTTGTCATTGACAGGTTTTGCTAGTATAGGAGGAAAATAAATGAAGGAACAGTTAAGAATCAGTGAAGCGGAACAGAAGAAATTAGCAGAAAAAATCGATGGATATGTTAGAAGTATTCCGGACTTTCCGGAACCGGGAATTATCTTTCGCGATATTACCACAGTAACACAGAATCCGCAGGGATTGCAGGATGCCATTGATGCAATGGAAAAGCACATCCAGTGGATGGAAGATGAGGTTGATGTGATTGTGGGCTTGGAATCCAGAGGGTTTATTTTCGGAATGCCAATTGCAAGAGATTTAAAGAAAGCATTTGTTCCTGTTCGAAAGAAAGGAAAACTTCCGAGAGAAACTGTTTCAAAAAAATATGATTTGGAATATGGTCAGGCGGAAATTGAAATGCATACGGATGCAATTAAGCCGGGACAGAAAGTTTTAATCGTGGACGATTTGATTGCAACAGGTGGAACTATTGAAGCTTCCATTGACTTAATTGAACAGTTGGGAGGAGAAGTTGTAGGATGTCTTTTCTTGATTGAATTGGCAGGACTAAATGGACGGAAAAAATTAAAGGGATATCCTGTTGAATCTGTTGTGATTTATGATGGAAAATAAATGAAAAATCGAGTATGATAAAAGGATAGAAAACTGTGAGAAAAAGAATGGAAGCAGGTGTTTTGTATGAGCGAAGAAATTAGAAATGTAAAAATTGAAAATCATGGTGTCATTCCTAAGGAGGAAGAGCATGCAACACCGGAGGAACTCTATGCGAGATTGATTGATAAAATTAAACATTATCATCCGTCAGCAGACGATTTGGAATTGATTCAGCGTGGATATGAGTTTGCTAAAGCTTCCCATGGGGATCAAAAGAGAAAATCAGGGGAACCATATATTATTCATCCGCTTCATACAGCATTAATATTGGCGGATTTGGAATTGGATAAAGAATCTATTATGGCAGGGTTACTTCATGATGTTATGGAAGATACTACTGTCACAAGAGAGCAGATGATTAAAGAATTCGGTGTGGAAATTACGGATTTGGTCGATGGTGTTACCAAATTAACAAAGCTGGATTATGATATGGATAAAGTGGAAGAACAGGCTGAAAATCTGCGTAAGATGTTTCTTGCCATGGCAAAGGATATTCGTGTCATTCTGATTAAATTGGCGGATCGTCTTCATAATATGAGAACGCTTCAGTATATGCGTCCGGAAAAGCAAAAGGAAAAGTCAAGAGAAACAATGGATATTTATTCTCCAATTGCAGACAGACTTGGTATTTCCAAAATTAAAATCGAATTAGACGACCTTGCTTTGCGTTATCTGGAACCGGAGCGCTATAAAGAAATTGTTGACGGAGTCCATGAACGATTGGAACATCGTGAGGAATTTATGGCAGATTTGATTGCGGAGGTTGCCGGACATATTGAAAAGGCTGGAATTAAGGCGACTATTGATGGACGCGTAAAGCATTACTTTAGTATTTATAAAAAGATGGTAAATCAGAATAAAACATTGGATCAGATTTATGATGTTTTTGCCATTCGAATTATTGTAGATTCGGTTATGGAATGTTACGGAGCCTTGGGAATTATTCATGAGAAATATACGCCGGTTCCGGGAAGATTCAAAGATTACATTGCCATGCCAAAGCAGAATATGTATCAGTCCCTTCATACGACATTGATTGGACCGAACGGACAACCTTTTGAAATTCAGATTCGTACTATGGAAATGCATAAGACAGCTGAGTATGGTATCGCTGCCCATTGGAAATATAAGGAAAATATTACCGGAGAAGGCAATAATGAAGAACAGAAAATTGCATGGCTTCGCCAGATTTTGGAATGGCAGAGAGATTTGTCTGATAACCATGAATTCTTAAATCTCCTGAAGGATGATTTAAATATGTTCTCTGAATATGTTTATTGTTTTACACCAAACGGAGATTTAAAGAATCTTCCAAACGGTTCTACACCAATTGATTTTGCTTACAGCATTCACAGTGCAGTAGGAAATAAGATGATTGGTGCCAGAGTCAATGGAAAAATGGTAAATATTGACTATAAGATTCAGAATGGTGACCGGGTGGATATTGTAACTTCCAATAATTCGACCGGACCAAGTATGGATTGGTTGAAAATCGTTAAAAGTACCCAAGCTAAGAACAAAATTAATCAGTGGTTCAAACAACAGAACAAAGAGGAAAATGTTCTTAAGGGAAAAGATATGGTGGAAAGATACTGCAAGGCCAAAGGAATTGTTCTGGCAGAAATCATGAAACCGGAATACATGGACAAAGTTCGATTGAAATACAGCTACAAAGACTGGAATTCTTTAATGGCTTCTATTGGTCATGGAGGACTTAAAGAAGGACAGATTGTCAATAAGCTGTTAGATGAATATGATAAGGCGCATAAAAAGCAGGTTACCGACGAAGATGTTCTTGCAGCTGCTTCAGAATATAAGAGAGAAAGCAGTTCCAAGGGATCTAAGAGCGGAATCATCGTGGAAGGAATGGATGATGTGGCAGTACGATTCTCGAAATGCTGTAGTCCGGTTCCCGGAGATGAAATTGTAGGATTTGTTACCAGGGGTCGAGGAGTTTCCATTCATCGTACTGATTGTATTAATATTCTTAATTTGCCTGACTTTGACAGAGCCAGATTGATTGAGGCCAGTTGGGCTGCTGATGAAGGTCAGCAGGACGGAAAGTATATGGCAGAAATTGCAATTTACGCACACAACCGAGTGGGTATTCTTGCAGATTTATCAAAGGTGTTTACAGAAAGAAATATCGACGTGATTTCAATGAGCAGCCGTGTCAGCAAGTCTGATGTGGCAACCATTTCAATGGGGTTTGAAATTCAGGGTACGGATGAATTAAAGGGATTGATTAAGAAAATCCGTTCTATTGAAAGTATTATTGATATCGAAAGAACAATGGGTTAAGGAGTTTTTCATGGAAGAAGAAAAAAAGCAACCCTCGACGTTGAATTTTCTTATGATCGTTCTGACGGGAATCTCGATTCTTTTAATGATTTTATGCGGATTAATGATGAAGGATGGACGCTTTTTTGCAAAGAATGAAAGTTCTACTGCAGAAGTGCCAACGGCAACCGTGGTTTATCAGAGTGCCACCAAAGAATTTACGGAACAGCAGTGGGAAATGACTCTATTTCGCCTGGAACGAAGAATGAAACAATTAGGCATTCAGGGAAAAGTTTCCAGGAAGGGAAAGGATGAAATTGTTGTTCAGATGAAACGGGATTATGCCGGTGAGCAAAATATAAAATATCTGACAGATGAGGATCATATTTTCTTTTATATTATGGAGGAGAATAAGCCGAAGCAAGAGGAACTAGACCAGGGAACTGTAATCAAGTCCGGGGAAAAATATTACCGATGTATATTCGACGAAGAACAGATTCTTCGAATGGATTGTTATGAGGTTCCGGGAGAAAATAAAGATCAGGTATTTGCAGGGTTTAGTTTAGTTTTAAGCAAAGAAGGACTTCAGAAAATCAATCAGCTTGTAAAGGAAAGAGAGAAACTTGTTCTTTATATTATGTACAATGAGGAAATGCTGGCTTATCAGGACATTACAAAAGAACTAAAGTCTGAAAACATTACATTTCAGAATTCTTTTAGCCTGAAGCATGCAGAGTACGTGAAGCAACGAATCAAAATCGGAAATCTTCCGGTACAATTGAAATTAATAGAAAATCGGCAATAAGGTGGAAACATGGAATTAGAAATAAAAAATATTTTAGTTGGAGAATTATACACCAACTGTTATATAGTAAAAAATAAAGCAACCGGAGAAGGATTTATTGTGGATCCGGGAGATGATGATGTGAAAATTTTTGCACATATTGCAAAAATGGAAATGACGCCGATGGCAATTTTGTTAACCCATGGTCATATCGATCATATGGGGGCAGCAGAGGCGTTGAAGGAACGATATCAGATTCCGATTTATGTTTCAGAAAAAGAAGAACAGGTATTGCTGAATCCGACATACAATTTGTCGGCAATACTGGGAAGCGGCCCTCGCAATTTGTGTGCGGACCATTATCTGAAAGATGGAGAAAAAATACAGATTGCCGGTGTGGAACTGAAGTTTATCCTGACACCCGGACATACACAGGGTAGCGGTTGTTATTACATCAAGGATGCAAATCTTCTCTTTAGCGGGGATACACTTTTTTGTGCCAGTAGAGGAAGAACGGATTTCCCGGGAGGAAGCGAAGCACAGATTGTGAAATCCATCCGCGAAAAACTGTTGTTGTTACCGGAAGAAACAGATGTATTGGCAGGACATATGGAACAGACAACAATAGGAGACGAAAAAAGATTTTATTAAAGAGGTGCCGCCTGAAATGTTTCAGGTGGCATATTACTGTTTTAGGGAAGGAAAAATTATGATAGAAATTCAGATTACTCCGGCAATTTTTGAATATGATGTACAATCTCTGGTGCAGGCGTTTTATCCAGGAGAACCATTTAGTGTTAACAAAGAAGTTGAGGAAGCGGAACGCAGTGTTCAGGTTTCTTTTGACGATTGTACTATTACAGTGAAAGTGACTCGGGAAGGACAGATTCGTGCAGAAGAGCAGTTGACCTTGCAGGAAAAATGTTTGGACGAATCACAACGAAGACTCGTGAAAAATGAATTGAAGAAGATTTTATATCGAACTTTTGTGAAAGACACCGGAAAAGAACTTCCATGGGGGAATCTGACCGGGATTCGTCCGGCAAAAATCCCAGCATTGATGTTGGAACAGGGCATGGGCGAGGAGGAAATTCGCAATCACATGAAAAAGGAATATTTGATTTCCGATAAAAAACTGGATTTGGCAATGCAGGTGGCAAACAGCGAAAGAACCCTGTTACAGGACTTTGATTATAAGAACGGATATAGTCTGTATGTGGGGATTCCGTTTTGTCCGACCACTTGCCTTTATTGTTCTTTTACCTCTTTTCCAATAAAGCGGTATGAGGACAAGATTGACCGGTATCTTTCTGCGGTTATTAAGGAAATGGAGTTTTTAGGGGAGAAGCTTATAGGGCGAGAACTCAATACCGTTTATATTGGCGGTGGAACGCCGACCACATTAAAGCCGGAAAAACTGGATCGTTTAATTGCAGCACTGAAAAAGAATTTTGATTTTGGAACTGTTCGGGAGTTTACTGTGGAAGCAGGAAGACCGGACAGTATTACCAAAGAAAAACTGCAGGTATTAAAAAAACATGGAGTAGACCGAATTTCTATTAATCCTCAGACAATGAATGAGGAAACGTTAAAAATAATTGGCAGAAAACATACGGTTTCTCAGGTGCTTGATGCGTTCAAAATGGCAAGAGAAGCCGGCTTTGATAACATCAATATGGATTTTATTTTGGGGCTTCCGGAAGAAAATGAAGAAATGATTCGTTATTCTTTTGATGAAGCGTCCAAACTAAAACCGGAATCCTTAACGGTACATTCGCTGGCAGTAAAGAGAGCATCCAGACTTAGTATGAATAAGCAACGTTATCAGAAGCTGAAAATGGAAAATGATACGGAACTGATGGACATTGCAGGGGAATATGCAAGGAAACTTGGAATGGAACCATATTACCTTTATCGCCAGAAAAATATGGCAGGTAATCAGGAAAATATCGGTTATGCAATTCCTGGAAAAGAATGTCTTTATAATGTTTTGATGATGGGAGATTATCAGGACGTGTGGGCAGTAGGAGCAGGTGCAGTAACAAAGTTAATGTCGAAAGATCGTTTGGAAGGAAAGCGAATTGATACGCTGAAAAATGTGGACTTGTATATTGAGCGGATTGATGAAATGATTGGACGAAAAGCAGAAGGATTCAAATAAATTTTCGCTTTGTGAAATAATATTTGAAAATGTATCGTTTATATTGTTGAAAGGACTAAAAGTAAAACGAACAGGAGGAATAATGTGAAAAAACTAGCTTTGTTTTTAGCCGTTGCAATGGCGGTATCTACAGTAAATATTGGGACAATTAGCGGAATTAAGAATGTTTCAGCAGCGTCTTCGGTAAAGATGAGACAGAAACAGTCCTACAATATTATGTTTGATGAGAGATTTGTAAATAATGATGTGAACTTCCAATTGGTAAATGGTACATTGACCGTTAGTGGAAAAGGCTTTGTTACCAATGATTATCGCTCCAAAATAGACGTGGATAAAATTAAGGAAATTGTAATGAAACCGGGAATTACGGGGATTGGAAACTATGTGTTTAAAGGATTAAAAAACGTTAGAAAAATTACAATTCCAAATACAGTAACAAAACTTGGATATGGTTGTTTTGCTGAATTAAAGATGGATAGTCTTGTGATTCCCACCAGCGTTCAGGAAATTGGTGGTCAATGTATGGAGGGTGGCACAATCAAAACAGTTGTAATGCCAGGAAAATACAAAAATGTTGATATCCCATTAAGCATCTATGGAACATATACATTTCTTCCAAAGACAGAGCGGGTTTATTTGAATACAGATTTTTCAACGAAGAATATGTCTGTTTTTCATAATGTGAAAAAAATATACACATTAAAACGAGATAAAAAATATAAGGTAATAAATAATTGCATCTATACGAAAAATGGAAAGAAATTAGTGTTTGTTCCGGATACAATTGAATACCTGAAAGTTAAAAAAGGGTGTAGAATTGTTTCTGCAAATGCAGTTAATTATCGTAGCAATAAATATTGCTGTAAAAATCTTAAAAAAATAGATTTTCCGGCTTCGGTTAAAAAGATTGAATATGATTCTGGATTGAATTATCGTAAAAGTCCATTAATAAAAGCGAAGGTGAAATTTGCTTCAAAAAAATTGTCAGGAAAAACACTGGCACTGTTTGCAAAATGTGGTAAAAAGGAATATCTTACAAATAAATATGGTGTCATAAAGCAGAATGGGATGTATATCTCAAAGGATGGGGTGTTGATAAGATACAGTGGAAAAAGTAAAAATCTGGTAATTCCAAAGCGTGTGAAACATATTGCACCATATGCGTTTAAATTCGTAGAATTGGGAAGTGTTACTCTTCCAACATCCATGAAAAAGGTTGATGAGTATGCTTTTTTTTGGGCAAAATTAGATAAGGTTAAACTTCCTGAAAGCATCACTTCTATTGAAAAATATGCATTTTTGGGTACAACAATAAAAGAAATAAAAATACCGAAGAGTGTGGTAAAGATTAAGAAGGGATCTTTTTTGAATACCGTGTTTTTAAGAAAAATTTCATTTTCAAAAAAACTGAAGTATATCGGTGATGAAGCCTTTTCATATTCTGGATTAAAAAGTCTGGAACTTCCAAATACGGTGAAATATATTGGTGAGTGTGCTTTTGAGGGAAATAATATGTCCAAGGTTGTTTTACCGGATTCAGTGAAGCATCTGGGGGATGGGTGCTTTTCTGACTGTAAATCATTGAAAAAAATCAAGTTTCCGAAGAATTTAAAAACTATTCCGAAGAGGTTATGTCAAAATGGTGGACTTAGGGAACTGAAACTTCCAAGTGGAATTAAGAAAATTGAAGAGTATGCATTTTGCTGTTGTAATGATTTAAAAACTGTTCGGTTTAATAATCAGTTGGAGTATATCGGTTCGGGTGCTTTTTCCGGTACTGATGTTTCTAAGATTTTCCTTCCTGATTCAGTTAAAGAATGTGGAGAAGGAACTTTTTGTGAAACACCTTTGAAAACAATTAGATTCTCAAAAAACATGACTAAAATTCCAAATTATATGTGTAGCTCAACAAAGATGTCTAAGATTGTGATTCCGGGCAACATTCGGACTGTCGCTTCAGGAGCATTTGAAGGTTGTCCTTCAAAACAGGTGGAATTGGAAGAAGGAGTTCAATATATCGATGAGACCAGTTTTGACGTATCGGATGATCACTATTCATTTGATACAAAGGATAAAAATCCCGTCTATTCAGATATCTGTATCCCAAAATCTTTGAAGGGAATTTATGTGAAATATGATTCATGTAATCTTGTTGACAAGACATCAGTGAATTATTCAACAAAGAAGGATTTGTCTGATGCAAAATCAGGGCTGTTCAATGAAAGTGAACATATCATTGACTTAAGTAAAATGGACAGAAAAGAAAACATCTATTTAGAATGGACAAGAAAAACAAAAGGTTATGAGTGGTCAGGTAGCAAATGGGAAATTTATAAAAGAAACTATGAAAGTAAATGCCATCTCATATTTAAATAAGTTTTAAAACAGGTTTCCTGTTTGCTGAAAGGCAATCGGGAAACCTGTTTTTTTGAGGGGTTGTGAAACTGCAAAAAAAATAGTAAAATAGAATGTTGTGTAAAGAGTTTTTAGAAGAAAGGAAAAATACTCGAATTCTAAAAGGGTGAGAGTATATGAGGTTACTATGGCATTAAGTAAGAAACCTGTGACCGGAATGAAGGATATTCTTCCGGAGGAAATGAAAATCAGAAACTACGTACAGAATGTAATTAAGGATACATACAAAGCATTTGGATTTACTCAGATTGAAACCCCTTGCGTGGAGAACATTTCAAACCTGACAAGCAAACAGGGCGGTGAAAATGAGAAGTTAATTTTCAAGATTTTAAAGCGTGGAGAAAAGTTAAATTTAGAAACAGCAGAAAACGAAAGCGATTTGGTGGATAACGGACTTCGATATGACTTAACAGTTCCGTTGGTTCGTTATTACTCCAAGAATGCCAATGATTTACCATCTCCGTTTAAGGCATTACAGATGGGAAATGTTTGGAGAGCTGACAGACCGCAGAGAGGACGTTATCGTCAGTTCATGCAGTGTGATATTGATATTATGGGAGATCCAAGTAATCTGGCAGAAATCGAATTGATTCTTGCCACAACCACAACTCTTGGAAAGTTGGGATTCAAGAATTTCCAGATTCGTATCAATGAAAGAAGAATCCTCAAGGCTATGGCTGCTTACAGTGGATTTCCGGAAGAAAGTTTTGACAGCGTTTTTATTATCTTAGACAAGATGGATAAGATTGGTCTGGAAGGCGTGAAAGAAGAATTGATTAAGTATGATTTCGCTCCGGAATCCGTTGAGAAATATACAGAATTGTTTGCGGAAATTGAACAGCAGGCGGATCCAATTGCATATCTCGCTGAAAAGTTGGGAGATTTTATGGGCGATGATGTAAAGCAGTGGATGGATGAAATTATTGACAGCGTGAAAGCAACAAAGTCATCTGACTTTGAAATTGTTTTTGATCCAACATTGGTTCGAGGAATGTCTTATTATACAGGAACAATTTTTGAAATCGCCATTCCTGAATTCGGCGGAAGCTGCGGTGGCGGTGGACGTTATGATAAGATGGTAGGAAAGTTTACGGGACATGACGTACCGGCTTGTGGTTTCTCTATCGGTTTTGAAAGAATTGTTTTGCTTTTGATGGAACAGGGATTTCAAATTCCGGAAGATTATGACAAGGTTGCTTACCTGATTGAAAAAGGTGTAAAGGGTCAAGCACTTTGTGATGTCATTGCACAGGCACAGGAAGAACGTAAGAATGGAACTCAGGTGCTTGTAACACGTATGAACAAAAACAAGAAGTTCCAGAAGGAACAGTTAAAAGAAGAAGGATACGAAAACTTCAAAGAGTTTTACAAGAATCCGTTGAAATAATGAAAGGGGTAAGAAGATGAAAAAGAATATTTTAAAAGGAATCGGTGTTTTTGCTGTGGTGGCTTTTGTGGGAATCGCATCTGTTCAGACAACCGAAGCAAAAACATTAAAGGAAAATAAGACTTACAAAATTAATCTAGATCAGAAAAAGGGAAAAGAAAAAATTCAAATCAAATCTAGAAAAGCAAAAACAGGAGACTACAGAGTTTTTACACTTTATATTAACGGAAAAAAAGCAGCAAAGCAGACAGGAAATGATATCAAGTGTCGAGTTGTGGACATTGATAAAAAAGTAAAAGGAAAAGATATTATTTTTTATGCTACAACAGAAAGTCAGTGTCTGGCCCATAATGCAGGAATTTATTCCTACAAAAAAGGAAAATGTAAGCGAATTCTGAATATGAATAATCAGTATTTCAGAATTGACAAAATCTATTGTAATGGTAGAGGACGTGTTATTGTTGAGGCGGATACACCGGTAGACATTGGTATTTGCTGTTATTATGGCAATATTGCATATAAGATGCAGTCCGGGAAATTGGTTCGGAAGACCTATGGAGATTTTCTTTTTTCAAAAACGACTCAGAATATGAAATACGAATTAAATGAAAAAACAAAATTATACAGTGATCCGGATAAGACAAAAGAATCAAAGGTAACTTTAAAGAAAAATACAGAGATTCAGTTAGTGCGTGCAAAATATAATACAGAGGGGTGCGGATATTTGTACGTCATTGCAAAAGATGGAACTTCAGGATGGATGGCAATCAGACCGATGAGTTATGAAGAAATCGATCATAATCAGTTCAAATCATATCCGACTTGGGGATAATGATTTGAGAAACAGTTTAGGAGGAAAAAATGGCAGAATCAATGCAGGGACTTCACAGAAGTCACAGATGTACAGAAGTATCAAATAAAAATATCGGGGAATCCGTTACCGTTATGGGATGGGTTCAGAAAAGAAGAAATTTAGGAAGCTTGATTTTTATCGACTTAAGAGATCGTAGTGGACTGTTACAGTTGGTATTTGATGAAAATGATGGAGAAGTGTTCGAAAAAGCAAAACTTCTTCGAAGTGAATTTGTTATTGCCGTAGAAGGAAAGGTTCGAAAGAGAGACGGAGCAATCAATGAAGGAATGGAAACCGGTGATATTGAAGTTACCGCAGACAGTCTTCGAATCCTCTCTGAATCTGAAACACCACCATTCCCAGTGGAAGAAGATGTTAATACAAGAGAAGAATTAAGATTAAAATATCGTTACTTAGATCTTAGAAAACCACACCTTCAGAAGAATTTAAAGGTGCGTAGTGATGTAACAACCTTCATTCGCAGCTTTATGTCCAAGGAAGGATTTTTGGAAATTGAAACACCGACTCTTTGTAAGAGTACTCCGGAAGGTGCCAGAGATTATTTGGTTCCTAGCCGTGTTCATCCGGGAAGCTTTTATGCATTGCCACAGTCACCACAGTTGTTCAAGCAGCTTCTGATGTGTTCCGGATATGACCGTTATCTTCAGATTGCAAGATGCTATCGTGACGAAGATTTACGTGCTGACAGACAACCGGAATTTACACAGGTGGATATGGAATTATCTTTCGTGGATATTGATGATGTAATTGACGTGAATGAAAGATTAATGCAGGCATTGTTCAAGGAAGTTCTGGATGTAGATGTTCAGGTTCCGTTCCCAAGAATGAGCTGGCAGGAAGCAATGGATCGCTATGGTTCCGATAAGCCGGATACAAGATTTGGCATGGAATTAAAAGATGTAACTGAAGTTGTGAAAGGTTGCGGTTTTGGGGTATTTACCGGTGCTATTGAAAATGGCGGTTCTGTTCGTGGTATCAATGTCAAAGGTCAGGGTGCAATGCCACGTAAGAAAATTGATAAATTAGTTGAATCCGCAAAAGGAAATGGAGCAAAAGGACTTGCATATCTTTGCATTAATGAAGATGGTACTTTCAAGTCTTCTTTTGCAAAATTCATGACAGAAGAAGAATTAAATAATCTTGTGGCTGCTATGGAAGGAAAACCGGGAGACTTGTTACTCTTTGCGGCAGACAGAAATAAGATTGTATGGAATGTTTTAGGAGCACTTCGTTTAGAACTTGGAGAACAGCTTGAATTAATTGACAAGTCAAAATTCAATTTCCTCTGGGTTGTGGAATTCCCACAGTTTGAATGGTCTGATGAACAGGAACGTTTTATCGCAATGCATCATCCGTTTACAATGCCATTGGAAGAAGATATTCCTTATTTGGAAACTGATTTAGGAAAGGTTCGTGCAAAAGCATATGACATCGTTTTGAATGGTTCTGAAATCGGTGGCGGTAGTGTAAGAATTCACCAGGCGGATATTCAGGAAAAGATGTTCCGTGCTTTAGGATTTACAGATGAAGAAGCACAGAATCAGTTTGGTTTCTTATTGGATGCATTTAAATATGGTGTTCCACCACATGCCGGATTAGCGTATGGATTAGACCGTTTGGTAATGCATATGACAGGGGAAGATAATATTCGTGAAGTGATTGCATTCCCTAAGGTGAAAGATGCTTCCTGTCTGATGACAGAAGCTCCGGGTAGAGTTGATGAAAAACAGTTGGAAGAATTAGCAATCAACATTACCGAAACGGAAGAAGAGTAGAATTAAAAAAGGTGGCATGAATTGTGCCACCTTTTTCAACAACGGAGAATCAAAATGAAAGTTTTTGGAATCTATATGCTGGCAATCAATTTCATTACATGGATTGCATATGGTGTAGATAAATATAAAGCAAAGCATAATCATTGGAGAATTCCCGAGCGTACATTAATTGGAATGGCAGCTTTAGGCGGTTTTATTGGAGCGTTTGTCGGAATGCAGACGTTTCGCCATAAAACAAAGCATTTGAAATTTGTCATTGGAATTCCGGTGATTGCAGTTTTATGGATTTTGGCAACAATTATTATTTATAATATTTACATAAAATAAACCCACACGCCTAGGAAAAAATGAGTCTCATAAAATTTTTTTGAAAAAATTAAAAAAAGTGAAATATTTTTTGAAAACCTGACGTTTTAATAGTGAATAGGGAAATGAGAATGAAAAAAACGTAAGGTTGAGTCGAAAAACTATATCTATGTTGGGATTCATATATCTAGGTTGCGTGTGAAAAACTACAGAAAAAGGAAAAGGTATAGATATGGAAGTAAGTCAGGCAAATAAAGAGATTGATGAATCTCTATTTGACAAGATTGCACAAGGCGACGACGAAGCCTTTACAGAATTGTATTATGCTACCTACAAAAAAATATACGGGTTTTTATTATCTTTGACAAAGAATAAAGAAGATGCAGAAGATTTATTACAAAATACCTACATAAAAATCCGAAATGGTGCACACTTATATAAAAAGCAGGGAACACCGCTGACATGGATGTGCACGGTAGCAAAAAATCAGTTCCTTGATTTAGCAAGAAAGAACAGTAAAACACAAACCGTGGATATCACAGAAATGCAGAATTACATTTCAGAAGGATCCGGGTTTAGCGTTTCCGATAAGGTTGAAACGAAAATGATTCTTTCGGCAGCAATGAAAATATTAAACGATATTGAACGAAGTATTTTCATTTTGCATTTAGGCGATGGACTGAAGTTCAGAGAAGTCGCGGAAGTTGTTGGTTTACCTCAAAACACGGTAATAACAAAGTATAACCGATGTTTGAAAAAAATGAGGGAATATTTAGAAAGGTAGGAGGTCATTATGCAGGAAAAAGATATGAAGAAAAGATTAGATCAGGAACTGTCAGAAGTGGCTCCTGATATTTTACAAAACATACTGGCTCAGCCTAGAGTTCCAATCACAGATGAAAAAGAACTTTTAGGTGATGATGCACCATTATTTAAAGAGAAAAAGGTTATTCGTCCATTTGCATGGGTTTCAGCTGTTGCAGCTGTTGTTGCATTGATAGTTGCAGTTTCAGCATTTGTTCACATGAATGAGAAAACGATGGATCCTGATTTGCAGCAGGCAACACCACAGATGGCATACTCAATTTTGATTGATGTGAATCCAAGTATTGAAATAAAAATTGGAAAAGATGGAACAGTAGAAAAAGTAAAAGCACGGAATGATGACGCCAAAAAGATTGTTGAGAAAGTAAACAAGAAACTTGGCGAAAAAGCAACCTATGAAGAAGCGATGAAGTTGGTTGTTCATCAGTTGAATAAGAAATACTTGAAGAAGAAAGGTAGTGCAATGCTTGTTTCTGTTGCTTCCGAAGATGAAAAAGCAATCAAGGGAAAGACAAAAGAAATTAAGAAAGCCACTGATGAAATTAAGAAGGACGAACATGTCAAATGTAAAACCTTATATCAGAAATGCGTTGTAACAGATGAAGTAAAGAAGGTTTCAAAGAATAATAAAGTTTCTTATGGAAAAGCAGCTCTTTGTATTAAGATTGCAGATAAGAAAGATGAAAAAGTTAGTAAGCTTTGTAAGAAGAAAATTCCTGAACTTTTGAAGAAAGCAAAGAAAACAGGTGTCATCGATGAAGAAGATGAAATCGAATATGAAGATTGCGATTATGAAGGAATGGAATTAGAAACCGAAGAAACTTCTGAGTGGGATGAAGAAATGGAAAGTACAGAGTGGTATATCGAAGAAAGTACTGAGGAAGAAATTCCAACAGAAGGATTTGAAGATGATTATGAATATAATGAAGATGTATCTGAAGGTTCAGGAGACGAAGTGGTCGCTCCTGAACCGGCAGATGCACAAGAACCGGAAAGTAACGAAAACTAACTACAGTTCGAACCTTGATGAACATTCAATTCATCGAATCGATTGTTCATATAATTGAGTACCCGCTTTTTATCAGCGCTCCAAAGGGGTGCAATTAAACTACGTTTTGGACCATCGCCGGTCAGGCGGTGGATGACAATTCGTGGCGGAATATATGAAAGACATTCCGCAAGAAAATCTACATATTCTTCCATTGAGAAAATATCAAATGGATGGTTGAAATACTCCTTTTCTAAAGGGGTATTTTTTAATACGTGCAATAACTGTAGCTTGATTCCGGAAATATCCAAAGAAGATACATACCGGACGCTTTCCAACATCATTCCATTTGTCTCTCCGGGTAATCCCAAAATCAAATGAACAATCACATCTACACCGATGCGGTTCAGATTTTGAACGGCCTCGTCAAACACAGCTAATGGATATCCGCGATTAATATGCAACGCCGTTTTTTCGTGAATTGTCTGAAGCCCCAACTCAATCCACACCGGCTTCACCTGATTGAGTCTTTCCAACAGCGATAGAACATCTTCTCCCAGACAATCCGGTCGTGTGCCAATGGACAAAGTAACAATATCAGGATGATTGATAGCCTCCGTAAAAATCTTTTCTAAATATTCTACGGAACCATAAGTATTGGTAAAGGACTGAAAATATGCAATATATTTTCCGTTCTTTATTTTTTTAGAAACACGTTCCTTTGCCAACTCGATTTGCTTGGAAATGGAAAGGACTGCCGGTGTAGCAAAATCACCGGATCCCCCTTCACTGCAAAAAGTACATCCTAGAGTGCTGAGCGTTCCATCTCTGTTCGGGCAGGATAAGCCGGAAGAAATGGAAAGCTTGTAGACCTTTCCGCCAAATCGTTGTTTTAAATGGTTGTTTAATGAATTGTAATGCATAAAAATCTCCTGGTTATTTATGGGAGCATTGTTTAACTCCGGTAAGTAAGGGTTACTTTAAAAGTTTCTTTAACAATATAACATAATCTCAATGGTCCAACAATTCCCATTCCTGCTGATTTCCCATTGACGAGTGACAGGTTTTGCTTTAGAATAGTATAGATTATGACATTGTTATAAATTAACATAGAAATAAAAAGGAGGAAATCATCATGGGAATGACTATGACACAGAAAATCCTTGCTGCGCATGCAGGACTTCCTGAAGTTAAGGCAGGACAGTTAATAGAAGCTGATCTTGATTTAGTATTAGGAAATGATGTTACTGCACCGGTAGCAATCGGTGAAATGAAAAAAATGGATGTGGACTGTGTATTCTGCAAGGATAAGATTGCATTAGTTCCGGACCACTTTACACCGAACAAGGATATTAAGTCAGCAGAACTTTATAAATGTGTAAAGGATTTTGCAGAAGAAAATGACATTACAAACTATTTCGAAACAGGTAGAGTAGGAATTGAGCATGCACTCTTACCGGAAAAAGGTTTGGTTGTAGCAGGTGATGTAGTCATCGGTGCTGATTCACATACATGTACCTATGGAGCTTTAGGAGCTTTTTCAACCGGTGTTGGTAGTACAGATATGGCTGCCGGAATGGCAACCGGAAAGGCTTGGTTCAAAGTTCCTTCAGCAATTAAATTTACTTTAACAGGAAAGCCGGCCAAATGGGTTAGCGGAAAAGACATTATCCTTCATATTATTGGAATGATTGGTGTGGACGGTGCTCTTTATCGTTCTATGGAATTTGTGGGTGACGGAATTCAGTATCTTTCTATGGATGATAGATTTGCCATGACGAATATGGCAATCGAAGCCGGTGGAAAGAACGGAATCTTTATTGTTGATGACTTGACAAGAGAATATATGAAAGAACATTCTACAAAGGAATTTACAGTATATGAAGCAGACGCAGATGCTGAATATGATGAGGAATATACCATTGACTTAAGTGCGTTGAAGCCAACTGTTGCATTCCCTCATCTTCCGGAAAATACAAGAACAATCGATGAAGTTGGCGATGTGAAGATTGATCAGGTTGTAATCGGTTCTTGTACCAATGGACGTTTAGAAGATATGCGAATTGCTGCTAAGATTTTAGAAGGCAGAGAAGTGAAGAAGGGTGTACGTTGTATTATCTTCCCGGCTACACAGGATATTTATCTGAAGTGTATTGAAGAAGGAATTATGACGACATTTGTGAAAGCAGGTTGTGCAGTAAGTACTCCGACATGTGGACCTTGTCTTGGAGGACATATGGGTATCATGACAAAGGGTGAAAGAGCTGTTGCTACCACAAACCGTAACTTTGTAGGACGTATGGGTGATCCTGAATCAGAAGTTTATCTTGCTTCACCGGCAGTTGCTGCAGCAAGTGCAATTACCGGAAAAATTTCAGGACCGGAAGAATTAGGATTATAGGAGGCAGATATGAAAGCAGAAGGTAGAGTATTTAAGTTTGGAAGTAATGTAGATACTGATGTTATTATTCCTGCAAGATATTTGAATGTTCCGGATCCTGCAGAACTTGCAAAACATTGTATGGAAGATATCGATAAGGAATTTGTCAATAATGTTTCGGAAGGAGACATTATTGTGGCAGATAAGAACTTTGGTTGTGGTTCTTCCAGAGAACATGCACCAATCGCAATTAAGGCAGCCGGAGTCAGCTGTGTAATCGCAGATACTTTTGCAAGAATCTTTTATCGTAATGCCATCAACATCGGACTTCCGATTATTGAATGTCCGGAAGCGGCAAAGGGCATTGAAGATGGTGATCAGGTTGAGGTTGATTTTGACAGCGGAAAAATCTACAATAAAACAAAGGGCACAGAGTTCCAGGGACAGGCTTTCCCTGAATTCATGCAGAAGATTATTTCCAGTGGTGGATTAATCAACTACATTAACAGCGCAAAGTAAAAGGAGATTCAAATGAAAGAAATTTTATATAATAGTACAAGAGGTCAGGAAAAAGGTTTAACTGCTTCAAAGGCAATTCTTCAGGGACTTGCAAAGGATGGAGGATTATTTGTCCCTACAGAAATTCCGAAATTGGAAGTAACAGTAGAAGAATTATCAAAGATGTCTTATCAGGAAGTTGCTTACGAAGTAATGAAACTGTATTTTACAGACTTTACAGAAGAAGAATTAAAGAATTGTATCAACAATGCATATGATTCAAAATTTGATACAGAAGAAATTGCTCCTTTGGCAGAAGTTGAAGGTGCATACTTCTTAGAATTATTCCATGGAAAAACAATTGCATTTAAGGATATGGCTCTTTCCATTTTGCCACACCTTCTCACAACATCTGCAAAGAAGAACGGTGTTCAGAATGAAATCGTAATTCTGACAGCAACATCAGGAGATACAGGAAAAGCTGCTATGGCAGGTTTTGCTGATGTTCCGGGAACAAGAATTATTGTTTTTTATCCGGACGGAGGAGTTTCTCCAATTCAGGAAAAACAGATGGTAACTCAGAAAGGTGACAATACTTATGTTGTTGCAATCAAAGGAAACTTTGATGAAGCACAGAGTGGAGTAAAAGCAATCTTTAATAATAAAGAATTGGCACAGGAAATGGATGCTGCAGGATTCCAGTTCTCATCCGCCAACTCCATTAATATTGGACGTCTTGTTCCTCAGGTGGCATATTATGTTTATGCTTACGCAAAATTATATGCAGAAGGAAAGTTGACAGACGGACAGAAGATGAATGTAGTTGTTCCGACAGGAAACTTTGGTAATATTCTTGCAGCATACTATGCAAAGAATATGGGACTTCCAATTGATAAATTAATTTGTGCATCCAATGAAAATAAAGTTTTGTTTGATTTCTTTAAGACAGGTTCTTACGATAAGAATCGTGACTTTATTCTTACAACATCACCATCTATGGATATTTTGATTTCAAGCAACCTGGAACGATTAATCTATAAAATTGCAGGAAATGATGCTGAAAAGAACAGTCAGTTAATGGCTGATTTGACAGAAAAGGGAATTTATACAATTACAGATGATATGAAGGCTGAATTGGCTGATTTCTACGGAAATTATGCTTCTGAAGCTGAAACAGCTGCAGTAATTAAAGATATTTACGAAAAGACCGGTTATGTGATGGATACACATACCGCAGTTGCAAGAAGTGTTTATGAAAAATACATTGCAGAAACAAAAGATGAAAATGTTACAGTCATTGCATCTACTGCAAGTCCGTTCAAGTTTACAAGAAGCGTAATGGACGCAATTGATCCAAAATATGACAGTTGGGAAGATTTTGATTTAGTAGATGAACTCTCTAAGATTGGAAATGTAAAAGTTCCTAATGCAATTGAAGAAATTAGAAATGCAGAAATTCGTCACAATAACAAATGTGAAGCTGATGGAATGGAAGCAATTGTTAAGAAGTTCTTAGGAATGTAATTCGTTACATTTGTAGTTTACGTAAGAGGCATTGTTATTACAGTGCCTCTTTTTGAGCCGAAGGAGGCAGTTTTTATATGAAAAAACAAAAGAATCAGTCGGGAGCAGGAACGATTGTCAAAACAATCATTGCGATTTTGGTATTTGGAATTCTTTTAGGGGTAGGAATCAATTCCTCCAGTAAAGGAAGAGTCTGGAGAAATATTAAAAAGACTGTTGGAATCCAGAAAGAAAAAAGTCAGCCTACAAAGAAAGTGGCTGTCTCTTCCAAAAATCTGAATCGTGATTATGCACCGGATCTTCAATTTATCAATGATGATTATTTTGGGTTTGTCGCAGAACGAGGTCTTATTCTTGTTAGCCGGGTAAGTATGGAACTGGTGGAGAATATTGACTTACAGGAAATCGATTGTTTTTATTTCAAAAAAGATTCCCTGCAGACCCGCATTTTACAGCAGGACCGAAATATTATTATTTTTAATACAAAGAATGGGAAGCCACAGGGCAAGGCTTATGTGTATTCCTTAGATACGGTGGGACAGCCGGAATGGACTTATGAAATTGTAGATGATCCGCAAGAACTGCAGGAGTATTATAAGCAGTGGAAGTCTTTACAGAAAAACAAAAAAGAACTTTCCAAGGCTGTGAAAGACGGTTTGTTGAAAGATGATAAAAAGTTAGAAGATGAACGTTACAGCAAAAACTGTATCGTCTGGAAAAATCTCTGGGGAGATAAAATGGTTAGTTTTCTCTCGTTCCAACAGGAAGAGTATGTTCTGGTGAACTATGAGAAAAATGAAGATACCTATGTCAATCAAACAATTCGATTGATTGTATCCAATATGCAACCGGTAGAAGTTCAATTGCCAGAATTCCGTTATACAGAGGACAATACCATACTGAAGGCAATTTTCCGATATGAAAAATATCATAAAGTAAAATGGAAGGATAACTATCGTCATTCAGAATCGGATGTGTGGATTCCGGGTTATGTCGTTTGGGGAAAATATAAAAAGAATAAAACAATTTATGCTTTTGTAGAACTATACGGAAGTTATTTCCAAAAGAATGGAAAAACATTGGAAGATGTTCGAGGCGGAAGAAAGTATGCTTTGTTAAAATTAAAGAAAATCAGGAAAAAATATCGAATTGTTTCCACTTCATATCCAAGAAAGGGTGGCTATGAATTTACTGATATTCAGAAAATGACAAAGAATATGCCGGGAGTTTATGAAAAAGTTCAGAAGGATTCTGCGAAAAAAGAGAAAAAGAGAAAATCAGAAAAAGCGCTGAAGAAGTTTATGAAAATGTATATTCAAAAAAATCAGCTGGATATTCTGAGTTATCGTTTCTATGGGCGAAAACCGATTGTAATAAAGGAAAAAGAAACAGAAGAAAAATAGTTTGCGGAAGGTAAGATGATGTTTCAAAAGAAAAAATATATAGGAATCACACTAGGCCTGGTGATGGCGGGATTTTTGTTGGGATTTTTATGTGGAAGATACACAACACCAAAGGGAGAGCGAGAAACATCTGAAACGGTGGAAATTGCAAAAGACACCACAGCTCAACCATCAGAAACTGTTACCAAAGCGGAAAGTGTTACTGCAGCGGTAACAACAGTAGAAGAAACAACAAAAAAAGAAGTGGTTACGCAGGCACCGGTCAGAAATCTGAAAGGAAAAAAACTGGTAGCTTTAACCTTTGATGATGGACCGGGTCGATATACAATGGAATTGCTAAATATATTACAGAGTAATCAGGTTCGTGCAACTTTCTTTGTATGTGGTACGGGATTAGAGCGAAATGATGCAGAAAAAATCTTGAAGCGCATGGATTCCATTCATTGTGATATTGGAAATCATACGTTGCATCATGTGTCGTTAGGAAATGCAAAAGTAAAAAAAATCAAAAAGGAAATCAATGGTGTCGACCGGATTGTTAAGAAGTACACCGGCCATAAGACAAAATTTTTAAGACCGCCTTACGGTGCCGGCGCAAAGAAAAAGAAATTAAAAAAGAATGTAAAAGTTCCAATGATCTGCTGGAATGTTGATACTTTGGATTGGAAGACAAAGAATAAGAAAAAGACAATTAAGAGAGCTACAAAGAACATTCATGACGGTGATATTATCTTAATGCATGACATTCATCCTTGGAGTGTGGAAGCAGTGAAAAAAATCATTCCGAAATTAAGAAAGCAGGGATTCGAATTTGTTACAATTTCCGAAATGGCAAAGTACAAAAAAGTATCTCTGAAAAAAGGAATTGCATATTATGATTTTAGGGGAATGTAAAATAATCTAGGTAGTGTAAATTATTTTGTCGACTTTTATAAGTGACAATATAAATTGACTTTTCGCCTATATACCGTACAGTTTTTATATGTTTTGAGGAATCCGACCGTATATACTGATTTTCTCAATATATACCGTACGCTACCCCATGTTTTCACAAGAAACAAACGGTATAAATCGTACATTTCAATATATACCGTACGTTGCTACAATTTTTCACAAGAATCAAACGGTATAAATCGTATATTTTTATATATACCGTACGTTGTTACAAATTTTCACAAGAATCAAACGGTATAAATCAAAAATTTCCATATGTACCGTATGTTGTCAAAAATCTGATTCAAAAATAGACAGTATAAATCAATTATTTCAAAATATACCGTATGCCACCTTTTTGGTGGCTTCTTTCACGTAAATTTGGTATAATATTACAGTTCAATTGTGAAGGAGGAACGGAGATGAACCACTTTTATGGAATCCTGGCAAGAATGCGTTATATCGAGCGTTGGGGACTGATGAGAAATACCATTAATGAAAATATTGCGGAACATAGTCTGGATGTGGCAATTATTGCTCATGCCCTGGCGGTTATTGGAAATACATATTATGGAAAGCAGTTAAATGCGGAGCATATTGCAATGCTTGGCATTATGCATGATACTACAGAAATATTTACCGGGGATTTACCGACACCGATTAAATATTATGCACCGGAAATCCGGGATGCGTATAAAAAGGTGGAACATACGGCAGCGAAACAGTTGTTATCGGAATTGCCGGAAGAAATGCGTGGAGCTTATGAATCTGTTCTGATTGAACAGGAAAATGAGGACTGGAAGTATGTAAAAGCTGCAGACAAGCTTTCTGCATATATCAAGTGTTTGGAAGAACGGGATATGGGAAACACGGATTTTATTAAAGCAGAGGAAACGATTTACCAGACTTTGCAGAATATGAAAATGGAAGAACTGGATTATTTCATGGAACATTTTCTGCCGGCATTTAACGAGACTTTAGACGATATCAATAAATAAGGGGTATTTATGGGAAAGGCAGTATTCATCGCGGAAAAACCCAGCGTTGCCGCTGAGTTTGCAAAGGCATTAAAATTGAATACAACAAGAAAAGACGGATATATGGAAGGAGATACAGCCATTGTAACTTGGTGCGTTGGCCATTTGGTTACAATGAGTTATCCGGAAGTGTATGATGAAAAATACAAAAAATGGAATTTAAGAGATCTTCCATTTATTCCACAGGAATGGAAATATGAGGTGATTCCGGGAGTGAAAAAACAGTTTGGAATCGTAAAGGGAATACTGAACCGGGAAGATGTAGATACTATTTATGTCTGCACGGACTCGGGACGAGAAGGAGAATATATTTATCGCCTGGTGGCACAGGAAGCAGGGGTTCAAGGGAAAAAGGAGAAACGTGTCTGGATTGATTCCCAGACAGAAGAAGAAATTCTCCGTGGAATTCGGGAGGCAAAGGATCTGAGTGCTTACAATCACTTGTCGGATGCTGCGTACCTGCGTGCAAAAGAAGACTATCTGATGGGAATTAATTTTTCCAGGTTGTTGACTTTGAAGTATGGAAACTCCATTCAGAATTATCTGAAGGGAGAATGGAAATCTATTAATGTTGGGCGTGTTATGACTTGTGTTCTCGGAATGATATGTAACAGAGAACGGGAAATCCGAAGTTTTGTCAAGACACCGTTTTACAGGGTGCTGGCGCAGACTGATATTGGTGGAAGAAAGATTGATACGGAATGGAAGGCAGTAAAGGGATCCAAGTTTTTTGAATCAACATTATTGTACAAGGAAAATGGGTTTAAGGAAAAAACTTCCGCACAAGGGCTGATTGAAGCATTAGAACGTCATCAGCCAATGGAAATGACTGTGAAATCCATTACCATGAAGGATGAAAAGAAACAGGCACCGTTGCTTTATAATCTGGCGGAATTGCAAAACGACTGTTCCAAAATGTTTAAAATCAGTCCGGATGAAACGCTGAATGTGGTTCAGCAGTTGTACGAAGCAAAATTGGTGACATATCCAAGAACGGATGCCCGTGTATTATCCAGTGCTGTTTCGAAGGAAATTCATAAGAACATTTCCGGATTACAGTATTTTCAGCCTTGCAGTGGTTTTGCAAAACGTATTTTGGAAAACAAATCTTATCAGGGATTGGAAAAAACAAAATATGTGGATGACAAGAAAATTACAGATCACTATGCAATTATTCCAACAGGACAGGGACTTAATGGATTGGCGAAGCAAAAGCCTATTAACCAAAAAGTTTATATGGTAATTGTCCGAAGATTCTTGAGTATTTTTTATCCTCCGGCGATTTATAAGAAAGCAACGTTAACGGGGATTATGCCGGCAACGCATTCTGATGATTCAACGACAACGGAACAGTTCAGTTCAAATTTTAAAATTTTGGTTCAGAAAGGTTATTTAGAAGTAGCGGGAGTACCAAAACAGAAGAAAAAAGCGGAACTTTCGAAAGGTGATGAGGAAAATAATCAAGAAGGCCAGGAGACCAATTCGACAGAGGAAAATGAAGCTCTGGAATTGGATGAAGAATTCTTTGCTTTATTGAATAAAATAGGAAAAAGTGATAAAATTAACGTTAGTAGTCTATTTATGAAAGAAGGGGAAACAAGCCCTCCAAAACGATATACTTCCGGTTCGTTAATTCTTGCCATGGAGAATGCCGGACAGCTGATTGAGGACGAAGATTTAAGGGCACAGATTAAAGGTTCTGGAATCGGAACCAGTGCTACACGAGCTGAAATTATTAAGAAATTAACCAATATCAAGTATATCTCATTGAATAAGAAAACACAGGTCGTTACACCGACTCAGTTAGGAGAAATGATTTTTGGTGTGGTTCATGGCTCGATTAAATCCTTGCTAAATCCTGAATTGACAGCCAGTTGGGAAATGGGATTGACGAAGGTAGCTGAGGGAGAGCTGTCTTCGGAAGAATATATGAAAAAACTAGATGAATTTATTGTTGGAAGATTTCAGAATGTGATTTCATTGAATAATGTGGGACAGATGACACAGTATTACAATTATGTGGCAACGTTTTACAATCAAAAGAAGAAAAAGCAGAAATAGGTCCAAAAAGAGGTAGAAGGAGAATGACATTATGTGTGGAATTGTTGGTTACGCAGGTGAAAGAGACTGTACAGAAGTATTATTAAATGCGTTGTCCAAATTGGAATATCGTGGATATGATTCTGCGGGAATTGCTGTATTTGAGAAAAATCAGATTTCCGTTGAAAAATCCAAGGGAGAACTGAAAAATTTAAGAGAAAAGTTAGAGAATGAACACAAGCCGGAAGGCCATTGCGGAATTGGTCATACAAGATGGGCAACTCACGGAGAACCATCTGATATCAATTCTCATCCTCACGGAAGTAAGCGTGTTTCAATTGTACATAACGGAATTATTGAAAACTATAAAGATATTAAAAAATTCCTGATTAGCAAAGGATACACTTTTGAAAGTGAAACCGATACGGAAACAGTAGCAAAATTATTGGATTACTATTACAATGGGGATCCAATTGATGCAGTCGTAAAGACATTGGCAGATGTTCGAGGAGCTTATGCATTGGGAATTTTATTCAAGGATTATCCGGATTGCATTTACTCGGTCAGAAAAGACAGTCCACTGATTATCGGTGTTGGTGAAAATGAAAACTTTATTGCTTCTGATGTTCCTGCAATTTTGCAGTACACCAGAAAGTATTATTTGTTAGAAGAAAATGAAATTGCAACAATTAAAGCGGATCGTGTTGAATTTTGTGATATTCACAAACAGCAGATTGTGAAGGAAGTGCAGTTGTCCAATCTGGATATGGATGCAGCGGAAAAAGGTGGTTATGAACACTTTATGCTGAAAGAAATCCATGAGCAGCCTACAGCAGTAAAAACTACAATTGCTCCAAGAATTGTTAATGGAATGCCGGATTTATCCGAATGTGGTCTTACTGCTGAAAGTTTAAAGAATTACAGAAAGTTATTTATTGTTGCCTGCGGTACTGCAATGCATGCCGGTGTGGTTGGAAAATACGTCATTGAAAAATTAGCTAGAACAGAAGTAACCGTTGATATTGCTTCGGAATTCAGATATCGGGATCCGATTATTGAAAAGGACGACCTTGTAATTGTAATTTCCCAGTCCGGTGAAACTGCAGATACAAAGGCAGCTCTTCATTTAGCTCATGATCGTGGGGCAAAGGTTCTTGCAATTGTAAACGTTAAAGGATCTTCCATTGCCAGAGAAGCGGATATGGTTCTTTATACACATGCCGGTCCGGAAATTTCCGTTGCATCCACAAAAGCATTTTCGGTTCAGATGTCTGTAATGTACTTGCTTGCTTTTGAAATGGCATATGCAAAAGGCTTTATTTCCGAGGAAGAATGTAAGCGCTTAACAGCAGAATTATCAAATATTCCTGACTTAATTGAAAAGACAATGGAATGTGAAGACAAGTGTCAGTATGTTGCCTCAAAGTTAATTACTGCACAGAGTTTATTATATATTGGACGTGGACTGGATTACGCATTGAGTATGGAAGGTTCTTTGAAACTGAAAGAAATTTCTTATATTCATTCCGAGTCTTATGCGGCCGGTGAATTAAAACACGGAACCATCTCCTTGGTGGAAGAAGGAATGCCGGTAATCGGTGTGGCAACCCAGAGTGATTTGATGGAAAAAATGGTGAGCAACATTGTGGAAGTAAAATCCAGAGGAGCATTTACCATTACCGTATGTAAAGAAGGAACAGAATTTAGTGAAGGAGTTATGGATGAAACGATTGAAGTTCCGGCATTGGAAGATGTATTAATGCCGATGCTAACAGTTATTCCGTTACAGCTCATCGCATATTATACAACCGTATTAAAGGGATTAAACGTTGATAAGCCAAGAAATCTGGCCAAATCAGTTACTGTAGAATGATCGCGAACACAATAAACGGTATAAACACAAAAACAGGTCGTGATGCAAATTTATTTGCAATCGCGTATCTGTTTTTGTGTTTATGGCGCGCATGCGCGCGTAGTAATTGCGCTATAGCGCAATTACGGGACCGTTTATTGTTGTATAAAAAAGGAACTGGAAAAATTGCGCTATAGCGCAATTACGGGACCGTTTATTGTATAAAGAAAGAAGGAGATACACATGATTTACAAAATAAATGATTTATATGATTTGAATGAAACAATTGCAGCAAAGTTATTTGAAGGTAAGATTTACCCATGGGAAGTCCTTGCGGATATTGGAAATTTTATTCTGGAATTAGGACCAACCTTGTCAGAAGATGAATTTGACCATCCTGCAGAGGATATCTGGATTCATAAGTCTGTTTCCATTGCGAAAACAGCAACCTTAAACGGTCCGCTGATTATTGATGCGGATACGGAAGTCAGACCGGGAGCTTTTGTTCGCGGAAAGGTTATTGTTGGCAAAAACTGTGTGGTTGGAAATTCAACGGAATTGAAAAATGTTGTTCTGTTTAACACGGTTCAAGTACCACATTACAACTATGTGGGAGACAGTATTCTGGGAACTCATTCTCATATGGGAGCCGGTTCCATTACATCGAATGTAAAATCAGACAAGACATTGGTTGTTGTAAAGGACGGGGAAGAACAGATTGAAACCGGACTGAAAAAATTTGGCGCAATGATTGGTGATTATGTGGAAGTGGGATGCAATTCCGTATTAAATCCGGGAACTGTGATTGGAAGAAACAGCAACATTTATCCATTATCCAGTGTGCGTGGAGTGATTCCGGAAAAGAGTATTTTCAAAGGAAGAAATGATATTGTTGATAAGGCATAGGAGTATAGAAATGAAAACTGTAAAAATACTGATTTTAAGTTTTGGGATGATTGTTGCAGTGACTGCTTGCGGAAAACAAGCAAAAGTACATGATACGACTTCTAAAAAAGAGGTTCTTTCGACGGAAGAGCAAACAATGGAAAGCACTACGGAGTATGAGACTGAAACAGAAGAAAGAACAGATGAAGTTACAGAGAAGGTAACAGAAAATCAGGAAAGTGAAACCATAAGTGAGGATGAATTTTCTTACAGCACAATGAAAAATCTGGAATTTTCATTTCTAAGTGGTGCCGGCGGATGGAGTACCGAATTGTATATTAAAGAAGATGGAAGCTTTCATGGAATTTATCACGATAGTGAAATGGGAGACGTGGGAGAACAGAATCCCAATGGAACGATGATTTATTGTGAATTCCGGGGAAAATTCGGTGCATTAACAAAGGTCAATGAACGAACCTATAAGACAACAATCGATTCATTGAGTTATACACACAAACCGGGAACCAAGGAAATAATTGATGGTGTAAGATACGAGTATTCAGAAGTGTACGGTTTGGAGAAGGCAGAAGATATAATCTTTTATCTTCCGGGAACAAAAACAAAGAATCTTCCGGAAGAATACCTGTCCTGGGTTCGAGATGCATTGTATGATTATAAGACGGAAAAGGCAGCTAAAAAACTTGATTTTATTGGATTATACAATGAAAAGCAGGGAGAAGGATTCAGCAGTTGTACGTTAGCATCCTATATGGAAAATGAAATTCAGTGGGTGGAAGATGAAGCGAAAGAGTTGAATAAGAAGCTCGAGGGCTACACAATGTCTCAAAGGGAATTGAATCAGACTTCAGGACAAATCTATGAACTATGGGATGGACTTTTGAATCGTCAGTGGAAACGCCTGAAAGAAATGTTGCCTGAAAGTGAAATGAATGCGCTTAAAAAGGAACAGAAGAAATGGATTCGTAAAAAAGAAAAGAAGTTGAAGAAGATTGAAAAAGAAAATGGTGGCGGAACAATAACTCCGCTGGAACAAAATCTTGCAGCGGCGGAAATGACAGAAAAACGGGTTCGAAAGTTATTAAAGTATTTTAAATAAATGAATAAAAATGAAGAACAAGATTTATCAGGGACAGATAAAAAATGGATATGGTGGAATAAGAGAATGTGATTCTTACGTCAAAGACCGGTATGGGGGAGCGTATTCCTTGGAAAAAGAGAAGGAACTTCCACTGGAACCCTTTTCCATGAGAGAAATCTCCACCGATAAGAATAATTGCGTCTTAACAGGAATTACAAGAATAATATTGTATCATCTCAAGAGAAAAGTAAGTGTCGGAGCAATTTACTGTCAGGTGAAAGCAATCGCAACGCAAAAAGGGTTTTCTACAAAAAAAGGACTCCCTTTTCATAAAATACGTGGTGTGCTGAAGCTTGTTGCAGAAGCATTTGGTTTACAGAGTTGCAGAGTAAAGAGCGTCTATTTGTTTCGGATATTTCACGCTGTTAAGAAGGAAATTGATGCAGGAAATCCGGTTCTTTTAAATATCTCATGGGGATATTACAAAAATCATACAGTAACGGGAATAGGATATAGGATTTATAAAAGAAATCGCCGAACCTGTCTCTTTATTGTTGTTTATGATGGATGGACAAATCAGAAAATGTTCTTGGATGTTCGCAGATTTTGGGTGCCAAAATCACTGACCATATTACAAAGAACTCAATAACAAAGCAGGAGGATGTGCTTATGTGGAATTATCATAATTTAGGACCATCGGTAAGTGTTTTATTTGTGATTTTTATGTTTTATGTGACCCGACCAAGGTTGCCACTTAGAAGTCGTTTTTCTTTTGTTGGGATTGTGTTCGTTGAAGTTTTGACTATGGTTTCGGATTATGTGGCAACGAAATTTGATGAGAATTATGTTGTGCACTCAGAGACTGCATTGTATGCAGTAAATATCATTTATTTCATGTTGTTCTTCCTAAGAATTGTGGTGTTTTATGTATTAACCCTGAATATGATGGGAAAAAGTATCAAGGATACTCCGATGCTTTCAGGGGTTTTGTTTATTATTCATCTGACAATGCAGGGCGTGGCAATATCAAGTTATTGGACCGGAGCTTTATTTGAAATTACAGATCAGGGTTATAAGGCAGGTGTGTATTATAATCTTTTGTATGTGTATGCATATTTCTTTTTAGCCGTCTCTCTTATGATGTTGTTTTATAAGAAGGGAAGAGCTACGGAAAGACAGAGGATTATCGTAACGGTGTTTATTATAATGATAACCGGGGCCTATGTGATTCGTGCTGTTTATCCAAAGTATCTGGTGATGGATTTGTTTTATGTCCTTTCATTATTAATTGTTTATCTGGAATTTGAAAATCCTGAATTCTACTTGAACAGTAAAACGGGCCTGTTCCATTATGATAGTTTATTAATGCTTTTGGACGAGTGGAATGGAGCGACTCAATACAAAATATTGGCCTTTTCCATTCGGGGATATCGAAAAAACAGAGAAGTATATGGTGCAATGCAGATGGATAAATGTCTGTTTGCGATATCCAAATTCTTGAAGAAGGAATTTCATGGGAAATACCATTTCTACCTGCGTGACGGGAGATTTGCAATTTTGTTGAAAAAAGACTCCTATGAAGATATGATTGCAGCAATTCGAAAGCAATTCGAAAAACCATGGAAAATCGAAAATACAGAAGTCTTTTTAGATGCGGTCTTTGCATTATATGATTCCAAACTGAATGAGAAATCAACTACCATTATTGAAGCCTTGACAGAGAGTTTAGAAGAATCAGTGGCTCAGAATGGAGAAGTTGTGGTTGTAAACAGAAAGACACTGGATAAAATTTCCAGATTATCAGCCGTTAAAGTGGCGTTGGAAATGGCATTGGATGATTATAGCGTGGTGGTGAATTTGCAACCGGTTTTTAAAACTGAAGATTTTTCGCTGGTTGGTGCAGAGTCTTTAGTGCGTATCAATGATGCAGTAATCGGTCGAGTGAAACCGGAGGAATTTATTCCGATTGCAGAAATGAATGGTAGTATTGTCAGATTGGGAAATCAGGTGTTTGAAAAGACCTGTGAGTTTTACGGACGAATGGGAGAAAAACTCGGATTGGAATGGATTAATGTAAATGTTTCACCAATTCAGTTCAAAAATAAAAAACTTCGTAGTTCTTTTGAAAGTATTCTGAATAAGTATGGGATTACTCCGGATAAAATCAGATTGGAAATCACAGAACAGAATATGGTCGATGCCGAGATGATTGAAGAAGCAATGAATGATTTTATTCAGCATGGCTTTCGATTTTCACTGGACGATTACGGCAGTGGATATTCCAATGCTGTCAGTCTTTTACATTATCCATTATCAAATATTAAAATTGATCGGAATATTGTTAAAACCCATTTTGAGAAACCATCGGATTTTCTGCCGGGAGAACTGAAAATTCTAAAAGGAATGGATGTGACTATTACTGCAGAAGGGGTTGAAACTGAGGAGATGGCAGTGAAATTAAAAGAGTATGGCTGTGATTATTTGCAGGGATACTATTTTGAAAAGCCAATTTCCATGGAGGAGTTTGAAGACAAATATCAGAAAGTGTAGCAGAAGAACTTAATTTTATTAAGAATTTGTTAAAAAATTATCAAAACAGACAGTTCGAATTGACATTATTTTGGGTGTCGTTTATAATTCACTGTGGAATTCGTTAACCTTATTTGCGAGGAAATAAGGGAATGATTAATAAACGAAAGGAAAGAGGTAAGAAAATGGCAACAATTGATTTAAGTAAGTATGGCATTACAGGTGTCGAAGAAGTAATTTACAATCCTTCATATGAAAAATTATTTGAAGATGAAACAAATCCTGCATTGGAAGGATTTGAAAAAGGACAGAACACTGAACTTGATGCAGTGAACGTTATGACTGGTATTTATACAGGACGTTCACCTAAAGATAAATTTATCGTTGAAGATGAAAATTCAGAAAACACTGTATGGTGGGATTCTGCAGAATATCCAAACGACAATCACAAAGCAACAAAGGAAGCATGGGAAGCATGTAAGGAATTAGCTATTAAGGAACTTTCTAACAAGAAGTTATATGTAGTAGATGCATTCTGTGGTGCAAACAAAGATACACGTATGGCAGTTCGTTTCATTATGGAAGTTGCTTGGCAGGCACATTTCGTTAAGAACATGTTCATCGTTCCTACAGATGAAGAATTAGAAAACTTTGAACCTGATTTTATCGTATACAATGCTTCAAAAGCAAAAGTTGAAAACTACAAAGAATTAGGATTAAATTCTGAAACAGCAGTTGTATTCAATATTACAAGCCGTGAACAGGTTATCTTAAATACATGGTACGGTGGAGAAATGAAGAAGGGTATGTTCTCTATGATGAACTATTACCTTCCATTAAAGGGTATTGCTTCAATGCACTGTTCAGCAAACACAGACTTAAATGGTGAAAATACAGCAATTTTCTTTGGTTTATCAGGAACAGGAAAGACTACTCTTTCAACAGATCCAAAGAGATTATTAATCGGTGATGATGAACACGGATGGGATGACAATGGTGTGTTCAACTTTGAAGGTGGATGTTACGCTAAGGTTATCAACCTTGATAAGGAATCTGAACCGGATATCTACAATGCAATTAAGCGTAATGCGTTATTAGAAAACGTAACTGTTGATGCAGAAGGAAAGATTGATTTTGATGATAAGAGTGTTACAGAAAATACTCGTGTATCTTACCCAATCAATCATATTGAAAACATTGTTCGCCCTGTATCTTCAGCACCGGCTGCTAAGAACGTTATCTTCTTATCAGCAGACGCATTTGGAGTATTACCTCCAGTATCTGTATTAACTCCGGAACAGACACAGTATTACTTCTTATCAGGATTTACTGCAAAGCTTGCAGGTACAGAACGTGGAATTACAGAACCTACACCAACATTCTCAGCATGTTTCGGTCAGGCATTCTTAGAGCTTCACCCAACAAAATATGCTGAAGAACTTGTTAAGAAGATGGAAGCTAACGGAGCAAAGGCATATCTTGTAAATACAGGATGGAATGGAACAGGAAAGAGAATCTCAATCAAAGATACTCGTGGAATCATTGATGCAATCTTAAATGGAGATATCAATAAAGCACCAACAAAGAATATTCCAATCTTCAACTTTGAAGTTCCAACAGAATTAAATGGTGTTGATACAGGAATTCTTGATCCAAGATCTTTTGCCTTTGCCTCCCATTCAGAAGCATCTGCATATGTATCTCTTGGATCAAGAATTCCTGTATCAACACCATTTAATTCTGTTGGAACTTCAAAGTTGAAGATTGGAATATTCTTTGTTGG
>JAILRZ010000048.1 GCA_024697845.1 Eubacterium sp.
CCAGGATTTTAACTGGCCGGTTCCGGGAGAAACACCTTTCATTGATTTTCCAAATTATTCATCCACTTTGGAAGAACTCAAAGAAAAATATGCTGACCGAATTCAGGTATTAAAAGGAATTGAATTGGGACTTGCTCCCGGAAATGAGAAAGAGATTCAGGATTTACTCTCAAAGGAATCCTTCGACTTTATCATTGGTTCCTGTCACGTTGTATCCGGAATGGATCCTTATTATCCGAATTTCTGGGAAAACAAAAATGACCGCCAGGCATTTGAAGAATACTTTAAAGCAACATTAGAAGGATTAGAGTCTTTTTCCGGAATCCATACTTTAGGTCATTTGGATTATATCGTTCGCTATAGTCCTAACAAAGATTCTAATTACTCGGTTTCGGACTATACCGATTTGTTGGATGAGATTCTACGTTTTATCATTCAAAATGAGATTTGCTTGGAGATTAATACGGCAAGTTTTGGAAAAGGCTTTACCTACCCTCATCCACATCCGGATATTCTGGAACGTTACCGTGAACTTGGTGGAGAACTTGTTACCATTGGTTCTGACGCCCACAAGGCTGAGCAAATCGGCTTAGGATTTGACCGGGTAAAAGAATTAATTGAACAGTATCAGTTAAAAGTCTTTCAGTAAGACGTTTAATATTTTAATAATCACAAAAGCCGGAGGAGCAGTTCCTTCGGCTTTATCATTGTTCATCCGTTTCGAACCCGGGCTACATTTTGTTTTAAGCACTCTACTGTCCTGTCTAATTCCTCTTTTTTATTTGTAGCATCCAGTGTCAGGCGGATTGCACTGTAAGCCTGTTCATCAGTCATTCCCAGAGCTTTCAACACATGAGATGGACCTTTTTGTCCCGAAGCACAAGCTGATCCGGCCGAAATGCAAATGCCCTCTTCTCCCATCAGTATAACCATTGCTGCTCCTTGAATCCCACGTATAGATACATTCAAATTTCCGGGTAATCGCCACGGAAGCGAACCATTCACAACACACCCAGGAATTTCATGTAGAATTCTTTCCATCAGATAATTCCGCATTCCCTGTTCCCGAACCATCCGCTCCTTCAAATGCTTTATCTGAACTTTTACTGCCGCCGCCATTCCAACAATTCCGGCAACATTTTCCGTCCCCGCACGATATCCTCGTTCCTGTTCTCCACCGTAAATCATCGGTGAAAACTTTTCATAATTCTTTACATAAAGAAATCCGACACCTTTTGGTCCATGAAATTTATGGCTACTAGCGCTTAAATAATCGATTCCCAATTGTTTTACATCAATCGGCACATGGCAAAAAGCCTGTACCGCATCCGTATGAAGTTCCGACTGCTTTCTATGAACAATCTGTGCAATCCTTTTAATTGGTTCAATAATTCCCACCTCATTGTTTGCAAACATAATGGAAACCAGAGAGTTTCCTTCCTCAATATTTTTATCCAGCAGTTGTAAATCAACAATTCCTTTTGAATCAGTTGGAATATAAGTAACACCACTTCCCCTGCTTTGCAGTTCCTTGCACTTATTAAGGACTGCATGATGCTCAATGGTAGAGGTAATGATTCTTCGATTCTTTAATGCCGCATTTTCCAAAACCCAATTGTCGGATTCCGTGCCTCCGGATGTAAAAAAGATTTGATTTGAATCACAATGAAGTGCCTCAGCAATAATTTCCCGACATTCTTCAATAGCCTCTTTTGCCTGCTCCCCTAATTCATAAATTGCGGAGGGATTTCCATAAGATTCCTTTAAAAACGGTTCCATTGCTTCTTTTGCTTCTTCACATAACTGCGTCGTAGCTGCCTGGTCTAAATAAATCATGTTTTCTCCTTTTCCTATTTTTATATCATCTTTTATGTAATTTCTTCATAATCTAAAAATAAGCAATGAGAAATCGAGAGCCATTATGTTAAATCGTCATCCCCTGATTAAAGGTGCTTTAGTACTTACGTTTGCCAATGTAATCACCCGTGCAACGGGGTTCTTATATAGAATATTCCTTTCCAATCTGATTGGTGCAGAAGGAATGGGATTATTTCAATTAATCTTTCCTGTTATTGGATTTTGCACCGCACTCAGCTGTGGGGGAATCCAGATTGCAGTTTCCCGTTTTGTTGCAGAAACAAAATCCAAATCCAGACAGTACGCCATTCTTATTTCCAGTCTTTTAATGTCTCTGGTACTGTCCCTAGGTACAACACTTTTTGTGTTTCATTTTTCCAAGGAAATCTCTATTCATTTAATCCAAAATGAACAATGTACCCGACTACTGCAATATGCAATCATTACAATCCCAATGGTGGCGGTGCACTCCTGCATCTGTGGATTTTATCTCGGTCGTAAAAAAGCCGCTGTTCCGGCCTGGTCCATGCTTGTAGAACAATTGGTTAAAATCATTGCAGTCTATCTGCTAGGCATCATTTGGATTCACCAGCAAATTCCAATCACACCCATGCTTGCTGTGTATTCCACCATCATTTCCGAATTAGGAGGAATGATTTTTTGTGTTATTGCCCTTAGCTTTGAGAAATCTTATCCTCTAAATCCTACGCAACTGATTCATTCCATGAAAGATTTATTTTCTGTTTCCTACATCTTGACTTTAAACCGCATTTTACTGACTTTCTTACAATGTTTAGAAGCGATTTTTCTTCCACTCACATTAGAGAAAAGCGGATTATCCACCGCACAATCCTTAGCTCTTTATGGTATTCTCACCGGAATGGCATTACCGGTAGTGACTTTTCCGTCTGCCATCAACAATTCCATTTCCACAATGCTTCTCCCCTCTGTGGCAGAATCTAATTCCAACGGGAATATAGAATCAGTCAAAAAGACAACGGAAAAGTCCATTGGGTTTTCTACCGTTACCGGAATCTTTGGTATCGGCTTATTTCTATACTTCGGGGACTTCATTGGCACAAATGTTTTCGGACATTCACAGGCAGGTACCTATATTCAGGTTCTATCCTGGCTTTGCCCGTTTCTGTATTTGTCAGTTTCTTTCGGTTCTGTATTGCACGGCCTTGGAAAAACCACAGCCGCTTTTATTCACAATGTCATTGGGATTATCATTCGTCTGGTTTCTATTTGGTGGTGGGTGCCCCGTTATGGCATCAACGCCTATTTAATCGGGTTACTACTCAGCAATGTAGTCACCACATTGCTCCACGGCTTTTACCTTAGGCACTATATCCACTACGATTTTTCTCCAATGAAAAATATAATAAAGCCAATAATCCAAACCTTCATTGGTCTGACTATTGGCTTTTTCATTCATTACATTTTTCAGTTTTCTTCTTATTCAGGAAAAATCTTTGATTACTGCACCACGGGAATTCAATTCATTCTAGTGTGTAGTGTTTTTGCCTTCTTTTTATCTCAAGATTTCAGGCATCCGGACCCTTAGTGTGCAAACTGACTATGATAAAGATCATAATAGAATCCTTTTTCCTTCAATAAACTTTCGTGATTCCCCTGCTCAATGACATGACCGTCTTTCATCACAAGAATCACATCTGATTCCCGAATTGTGGAAAGACGATGAGCAACCACAAAAGTAGTTCGTCCCTGCATCAGTTTATTGAAAGCACGCTGAATTCGGATTTCCGTTCGGGTATCAATTGACGAAGTCGCTTCGTCCAAAATCAACATTGGCGGAAGCTTTAACATCACTCTGGTAATACAAAGCAACTGCTTCTGTCCTTGTGAGAGACTACCTCCATCCTCACCAATTACCGTATCATATCCCTTAGGTAATCGCTTGATAAAACTGTGAGCATGAGTCGCTTTTGCCGCAGCAATTATTTCTTCATCCGTGGCATTCGGTGCAGCCATGGCAATATTGTTTCGAATGGTATCATTGCGAAGCCAGGTTTCCTGGAGCACCATTCCGTAAGAATCACGAAGACTCTTTCGCGTCACCTCTCTAATATCCTGTCCATCAACACAAATCCTTCCGGAATTAACGTCATAAAATCGCATCAATAAATTAATCAGAGTAGTTTTCCCGCATCCTGTCGGTCCAACAATGGCAATTCGCTGTCCCGGCTTCACTTGAAGGTTCAAATCTTCAATCAATTTTCGTTCCTTCACATAAGAAAAATCTACATGTTCCAACGAAATCTCTCCACATGCTGTTTCCATTTCCGCTTCCTGTCCTGTCACTACCTCTGGTTCTGTTTCAATTAAAGAGAAAACTCTACCACCACAGGCAATTGCATTCTGTAATTCCGTGACAACTCCGGAAATTTCATTAAATGGTTTGGTATACTGATTTGCATAACTTAAAATACAGGTCAAACTACCAACGGTAATTCCTCCTGACATCACTGCTACCAATCCACCACTAATAGCCACCCCTGCATACACCAGGTTATTGACAAAACGGGTTGACGGGTTTGTCAAAGAAGAATAAAATGTCCCCTTTTGATAATACTTTTTCAATCTTTCATTGATTTCATCAAACTGTCCCAACATCTCATCTTCCTGATG
>JAILRZ010000022.1 GCA_024697845.1 Eubacterium sp.
GATGGAAAGTTGCACCCTGTAGGCGAGAAAGCACTTCTAGGGTGCAGGAAAGCGAGAGGATGAGATGGAAAGTCGCACCCTGTAGATGGGAAAGCACTTCTAGGGTGCAGGAAAATGAGAAGATGAGATGGAAAGTTGCACCCTGTAGGCGAGAAAGTGCTTCTAGGGTGCAGGAAAGTGAGAAGTTGAGATGGAAAGTTGCACCCTGTAGATGAGAAAGCACTTCTAGGGTGCAGGAAAGTGAGAAGTTGAGATGGAAAGTTGCACCCTGTAGGCGAGAAAGCACTTCTAGGGTGCAGGAAAGTGAGAAGTTGAGATGGAAAGTTGCACCCTGTAGACGAGAAAGCACTTCTGCGGTGCAGGTAGATGGTTACAGCCTGGATGTACAGGACATGCTCAAAGATTTATTAGCAGATATCCTTTAGGGAATGCTTGAAGCAGAAATGGATGATCATCTGGGGAAATCCAAGTATGCAAAAAAAGAATTGACAAAACAATTCAGTTAGCTTAAACTAACTGAATGTAGAGTATTAGATTATTTTGCAGAAATAATGGAGTGGTTATTGCTTTTATTTATGGTAAAAGCAAATTTTTTTGACAAGAGGTTAGCTACAACTAACCTGCAACGGAGGGCAAAATGAAAAAAAGAAGTATTGTTTCTTGGATTCTTGAGTTTGCGGGAATTAAGAAAAAGTATTTTGAGGGGAGTATTGTTTTGGCAATCATTGGAGTTGCCGCATCTTTTATTCCATATTTGTTAATTGCGGATGTGGTGACACAGTTGATTTCCGGGAATACGGATTCAGGTCATTATATGCGACTTGTGTTAATGATGGGAGTGGCGTGGTTTATTAGGCTGACACTGCATTCTTTTTCCACCAGTTTATCTCATTATGCAACATTTAATGTATTGGGAGAAATTAGAATACGCCTGTGCGAAAAATTATCAAAGATTCCATTAGGAGTTGTGCTGGATGACCATAGCGGAAGCTATAAAAATATTATTGTGGAACGTGTGGATTCTATGGAAACGACATTGGCACATATCATCCCTGAATTCACAGCGAATCTTCTGTTACCGATAGTAATGTTTGCTTACATTATGTATCTGGATTGGCGGCTTGGCATTGCAAATCTGATTGGAGCAGTAATTGGAGTGCTATGCGCTTCGGTGATGATGGTTAAAAGTCAGGGTGAATTTGAAAAAACAGTAGAAAAAACAAAGCATTTGAATGACACCGCTGTTGAATACATTAATGGAATTGAAGTAATCAAAGCGTTTGGAAAGACTGGAAGTTCTTATGAAAAATTTGCAATTGCGGCGAAAGAAGGGGCAGATTGTTTTATTAACTGGATGCGTAAATGTATCTGGTGGCAGGCCGGAACCTTTTCATTTATGCCGGCAACATTTTTGGGAGTCCTTCCGGTTGGACTGATTCTGGTTAGAAACGGAAGCCTGTCTACAGAAAACTATATCACGGGAATTATTTTATCGGCCGGGCTAATTACACCGCTAACAGTTGCATTTTCATACATGGATGACATTTTGAAAGTTAAAACAATTTTCGGAGAGGTTGTGGAAATATTAGAGCGAAAAGATATGGTGAGACCTGAATCTATAACAGAGAAACCAAAAAACTCTGAAATTAAACTAAACGATGTGCGTTTTACGTATAAGGACAAGGAAGTACTTCATGGAATTCATATGGAAATCAAACAAGGAGAAGTAAATGCAATCGTAGGTCCATCCGGATCAGGAAAAAGTACAATTGCAAGATTGATAGATTCTCTTTGGGATGTCGATTCTGGAGAAATAACTTATGGCGGTGTAAATATAAAGCAACTTCCGTTGGATTATTATATGAGTCAGATTTCTTATGTGGCTCAGGACAATTATTTGTTTGATATGTCTGTGAAGGAGAACATCCGATTAGGAAATTCAAAAGCAACGGATGAAGAGGTTGTGGAAGCAGCAAAGAAATGTGGTTGCCATGAATTTATTATGGGACTGGAAAATGGATATGACACGATTGCAGGGGGAGCAGGTGGACATTTGTCCGGGGGGGAACGCCAAAGAATATGTATTGCGAGGGCGTTACTGAAGGATTCTCCGATTGTCATCCTGGATGAAGCAACAGCCTACACAGATCCGGAAAGCGAAGCGTTGGTTCAATCTAGTGTTGCAAAATTAATTCAGGGAAAAACATTAATTGTAATTGCCCATCGCCTTTCAACAATTACAGATGCAGATAAAATATTTGTAATCAATCAAGGCAAAGTGGAAGCTGAAGGAACGCACAATGAGCTTTTGAAAAATTGTGAATTATACAAAAAAATGTGGGAAGCACATATCTTTTCAAAAGATGAGGATGCAGATGAAAGCGATTTCGAAACATGCAGCAAGGAGGTGCAACATGCTTGAGATGGTAAAAAAGTTCTTTGATTTTTGTAATGAGGAGAACAGGAAAAAATTTTATGTTTCTGTATTCTTGGGGGTGTTGGATGCGATTTTTGCGGGAATGAAAATCCCTGCAGCTTATTTTGCAATCAAAGCGGTTTTGGAAAAACAAATCAATGCGAAAACGATGATGATTGTGTTAGGACTTATGATGTTGAATACGTTTGGAAAAACTTTAATCAATCGTTTTTCACAAATGATCCAGACAGAAGCGGGATACAACACCTGTGCAGGAAAGCGAATCGAGATTGGAGAACATTTGAGATTTTTGCCAATGGGGTATTTTAATGACACAAGTTTGGGACATATTACTTCGGTGACGACAAATACAATGGAGCAGGTTGGGGATATTGCCACAAGAGCAATTATGTTGGTTCTACAGGGGGGGATTACGACAATTATCATTAGCTTATTCATATTTGCATTTGACGTGAGAATTGGAATTATTGCGCTTCTTGGAATTGCATTATTTTTAATTGTAAATCAATGGACCAATAAAAGCGTTGCCAGAGTAGCAGACGAAAAAATAGAATCGGATCGGGAAATGGTTGGAGTGATTCTGGAATATATTCAGGGAATTGCTGAAATAAGAAACTATAACATAATTCATCAGAACAGCTCGAAAGTGAAGAAATCAATTGAGAGAAAAAGAAATGCAGATATTACCGCGGAACTTGCCGCAATCCCGGCTGTTGGAGTACAGATGTTGGTCAGTAAACTTACAGGGGTTTCCATTGCCGGGGCGTCAATCCATTTTTATTTGACAGGAAGTATGGAATTGGTCGACACCATCGTGATGCTTCTATGTTCTTTTATTCTTTTTGAACCATTGGATTCTGCAGGTGTATATACTGCGCTTCTTCGAATTATTGGAAAAGGAGTAGATTTAGCGAATGAAATTCTCACGCTGGATCAGATGGACATTGACGGCGAAACTATTTCTCCGGAGAACAGAGATATCAGATTGGAAAATGTAAGTTTTGCGTATGAAAATCGAAAAATAATTGACAATGTAACGCTGGATATTAAAGAAAAAACAACAACTGCCATTGTAGGACCATCCGGTGGAGGAAAGACAACCATCACAGCTCTGATTGCAAGATTCTGGGATGTTCAGGAAGGAAAGGTTTTATTGGGAGGGAGAAATGTTAAAGAATACAGTTTTGATTCCCTAATGGAAAATTTTAGTTTTGTATTTCAGAAGGTCTATCTTTTTGAAGATACTATTGCAAATAATATTCGGTTCGGCAAGAATGATGCTACGATTGAAGAAGTAATCAATGCAGCGAAAAAAGCGGCTTGTCATGATTTTATTATGACACTGCCGGATGGATATGAAACCGTTGTAGGAGAAGGGGGAGCAACACTTTCCGGAGGTGAAAAACAAAGGATAGCAATTGCAAGAGCGATAATGAAAGATGCGCCGATTATCATTTTAGATGAAGCGACAGCGAATGTAGATCCGGAAAATGAGAAAGAGTTAACGGAGGCAGTTGAAAATCTGACTCGGGAAAAGACAATTATTATGATTGCCCATAGGCTAAAGACCGTTCGAAATGCAGACCAGATTATTGTTGTGGATAAAGGGAAAATCGTGCAAAAAGGAAAGCACGAAGAATTGTTAAAGACAGAAGGAATTTATAAAAGATTCATACAGGGAAGAAAACGTGCAGTAGGATGGAAACTTTCATAGATACTTCAGAAAAAGATGATAAAGGACACCACTGATGGGTGTCCTTTGATAACGATGTTATAAGACCGGAAATAAAATTACTTTGAACCTTTTTCTTTAAGGTGACGTTTAATTGCATTGAAACTTTCTTTACTTAAAAAATGTTCGATTTTACAAGCGTCTTCCAATGCAACTTCCGGGGTTACCCCGAGGTTTATCAACATTTGAGAAAGAATGGTATGACGTTCATAAACACTTTTGGCAATTTTCTCTCCGGCAGCAGTTAATTCGATAAAACCGCCGTCCTGAACATGAATATAGTCTTTTTCGCGCAAGTTTTTCATTGCCACACTAACGCTGGCTTTAGTGAAGCCTAATTCGTTTGCAATGTCGATGGAACGAACATTAGCGCTCTTTTCATGCAAAATAAGAATCGTTTCTAAATAGTCCTCCATGGATTCGTTAGAACGTTGTTTGTTATAGTCCATTTTACCGTCTCCTAACTTTTTTTTGATTGTATCATTTTTGGAGGAAAAAGACAAATTTTAAAGACAAAAAATGGAGGAATAAATGAAAAAAGAAAAAAATAATTTTGGTATGAGAAAGATTGCAATTCGTTCCTTACTAGTGGCATTAGCAATGGTGTTGTCTTATGTTGAAAGTCAAATGCCTGTTGAAGCTTTTGTTCCCGGAATGAAATTGGGATTAACAAATCTTGTGGTAATGGTAGCGCTTTACAGACTGAACGAGAAAGAGGCTATTATAATAAATATCATACGGATTTTTTTGGTTGGATTTACCTTTGGAAATATGTTTTCCATTGCGTATAGTTTGGCAGGTGGCATGTTAAGCGGTATTGTAATGATTGCTTTAAAAAAGACTCAAAAAGTGAGCATGACCACAGTGAGTGTAGCAGGAGGTGTTGCACATAATGTGGGACAAATACTTGTGGCAATGGTTGTTTTAGAAACGACAGCTATATTATATTACTTGCTGATTCTATGGATTGCAGGTGTTTTTGCAGGAATTGTAATCGGTGTTCTATCGGCAGAAGTAACCAAACGTTTGCCCAAAACAATAATTTAAAAAAGGAAGAAAAAATGAAGGACAGGAATTGTTTAATTTTGATCACAATTATCGTGATAGTAGGATTACTGAGCGGTTGCGGGAAAGAGAAGTACAACGAAAGGGTCAAGGAAGAAAAAATAAAAGCGACAAGGGATATTTTTGCTATGGATACCTATATGACGCTCGTAGCATATGGAGAAAAGGCAAATGAAGGATTAGATGAAGCGGTGTCGGAAATTCAACGCTTGGATGAGATGTTTAGTGTTGGAAAAGAGGAAAGCGAAGTAAGTATTTTAAATCAAAATGGCTCTGAAATTGTGTCTGATGAAACAAAGTACCTATTAGAAAAAGCATTAACTATTTATAGAAAAACAGAAGGAAGCTTTGACATTAGTGTTTATCCTTTGATGGTTGAATGGGGATTTACAAATCAAAAATATAAATTACCCACAAAGGATAAAATAAAGGAGTTATTACAGGGTGTTGATGCATCAAAGATAGAACACACAAAGGGAAAAAACTTTGTTTCACTTCCAAAGCAGATGAAAATTGATTTTGGAGGAATTGCGAAAGGGTATACATCTCAGCGCATTATGGAAATATTTAAAAAATATAACTTAACCGGAGGTGTTGTTTCTTTAGGGGGAAATGTACAGACTTATGGAAGGAAGCCTGATGGTACAAACTATAAAATAGGCATCGAAAATCCTTTTGGAGATGAAGGGTACATAGGAGTATTGACCGTGTCAGAACGGGCAGTAATTACGTCAGGAGGCTATGAAAGATTTTTTGAGAAAAACGGTGTGAAATATCATCATATCTTGGATCCTAAAACCGGTTATCCTGCGGAATCCGGTTTAACCAGTGTGACAATAGTAAACAGTGATGGGACAGAGGCAGATGGACTGTCGACCGCTTTATTTGTTATGGGAAAAGAAAAAGCGGTTAACTACTGGAAAAAGAATGGGGAAAAAGATGGATTTGATTTGATTTTAGTAGAAAAAACGGGGGAAATTACAATTACTTCAGGATTAGAAAAAAGTTTTATATCAGACTATCCTGTAAAAGTAATTCGATAATTACCCTTGACATATGGGGGAGAGAATGGTACTCTGTTCTAGGTTAGAGGCTACTAACTGAATGGAAAAATCATAGACTCCCCCAAAAACAAAAGAAAAAGAGGAATCAGTGAAGATTTTATTTTTTTTGCCAAAAGGTTAGTCGCAACTAACAATAAGAAATTAAAATAAAGGAGGAAACGATGACAAAACATAATTTCTTAAAAAAAGCTACATCCATTGCATTAGCGACTGCGATGGTCTTAACAACATTAACACCATCTGCAATAAGAGCAGGTGAAAGCACGGATGACGGATATGTATATATATCTATGAATGTTCCATATAATGATTTTTATAAAAATTATAATCTTACAGACTCTGCGTGCTGGGAAGTTGAAGAAGGGGTAGACGCAGTATCAACAGCGACAACAAGCAAGTTCAAAGCAACAACAGGCCTTGCAAATGGAACATATAATAATGATAAGTATATTATGGGAGTAACAATCCCAGTTGCAGTGAAGAATGAAGACTTGCAAAAACTTCAGACTTCTACCAATAACGCATACAAATATGTTGTGCTTGAGCAAAAACCTGAATATTACAGTACTTTGACTATTAAAGAAAATGGTCAGTACGATTTCTCAAAAATGCAGGAAACAACAATTTCTAAAAACTTTCTTTCTATTAGTGGACTTACATTAACCGGAAGATATGGTGATTACCAGATTGACCTGGATGGTTTTCGTATGAAGGAACCTAAGGGAATCAAGGTAGGGGAAGATGAATATATTCCTTTTACAATTTATGGAGCGATTTTAAAAACTGAAGATCAAAAGAGTTTTGGAATGACATGTCTTGAAAACCTTTGGTTTGGTACCAAGGCACCAAATGTTGAAATTGCATGGTCCGTGAAAAACGGTCAGGGAATGAAAAGAGGACATGGATCAGGTGGAGAATTCTATCAATTTGATATGAATGGAGCAAAACTGTCCGGAGTGGACGTGATTACAAATTATGGCGTTGTTTCTGTGCCTTGTGATATAGCATTACCAAAATATTATGAGGGCAATACCGAGTCCTTAAATGTTTCCATGAAGAACAACTCTAAAGAGTTGCTGATTTCCGGGGTGCCAGCTGATTTAGAAAACGTCAAAGTTTCCGTATCAGGTGGACTTGCATCGGATGCCCTGATTGCAAACGGAAAAGTTGAACTGAATAGTGAACCGACAGATGGGGTTTCATATACAGTAACAATTTCAAGTTCAAATTATGCGGGAATTAGAAGAACAATATCAACTCCAATTACAGAAAGTCAGATTGAAGAATTAAATCAATGGATTTTAAAGGGAGAAAATGCACTTGAAGCGGAAGAAAACACCAGCTTAAAGAATTCAGTTCAAAAGGCCAAAGATGCAGTATCTTCTAGTGGAACTACTTCTGTCGATGCAGTGGCAGTTATGAAAGAATTGAAGGCGGCGGTTAAAAAGACTTTTGAAGCTCTGGATGTTCAGGCAACGTTAGTGGGAAATAAAATGTCCATTGCAATGAACAAAGAGTTGAAGGAACTGAAAAATCCGAAGTATGCATTGACAGTACAAGAGGGAAGAAAAGTAACAACGTTGTCCAGTGGAGTTTTAAACGCAACAACATATGTGTTGGAAACGACGCCAGTGGTAGGAACAACATATAAGTTGACAATTGAAAGCGACAATTTCCAGGATGCATTGGTAAATGTAATTGCCACAGAAGGAGTTGCAGAGCCGGAAACAACAGAGCAGAAAGAAACAACGACGGAAAATATTGAAACAACAAAAAAACAGGAAGCAGTAACAAAGAAAACTGAGAAAAAACCGGTTGTGGGAAAAGCTTCTATCAAAAAGGCGGCAAAGAAGAGAAAGGCGAATAAACTTAGTCTAACCCTGAATAAAGTATCCGGTATTAATGGATATGAAATCAGAGTTTATACAACAAATAAAAAAGCAAAGAAAAATAAAGGTGCATTGGTTGTAAAAAAGGTTAAGAAAGCAAATTGCAAAGTAGTATCCGCAAAACTAAAGGGAAAGAAAAAAATATTTGTTAGGGTAAGAGCCTACAAAAACTATAAGGGAAGTAAAATTTACGGTGATTGGTCAAAGATTAAAAAGGTCACTAGTCTGTAATTACTGGAAAACTCAAAAGGCTGCGATTCACATTAAGGGTGAATCGCAGTCCATTGTTTAATAGAAAAAATAATGGAGAAAAAATGAAAAAAGCAAGAAATTTAAGATTTCTGGTACCCGCGATTATTTGTGCATTTGCAACAATTATTGGGTTTCAAAATAATGTTCCGAATTTGAAAGAACATATATTACCGGAGTTGTATGCAAAAGAAGTTAACCAAAAGAATGAAAGAATTGACGTAAAAAAAGAAAAAACCACTTTTAAACCGGAAACTGTTGAACGCGAAACATTAGTGGAAGGAACTTATCAGGATGGAGTGTATCGTGGCTCTGCAAAAGGATATGGCGGTATCATAAAAGTTCTAGTGGAAATAAAGGAAGGGAAAATATTTCGCATTGATGTTGAAGATCATAGCAGTGAAACAGATTCCTATTTTAAAATGGCGGAAAAAATAATTCCCCAAATTATAAAAAAGCAATCGCCCAATGTTGATACAATTAGTGGCGCGACTTATTCTTCCAACGGAATTAAAAATGCAATCATTGTAGCACTTAATAAGGCTGCAGGAAAGAACAATGTTTCCGACGATGAAGAGACAATAAAAGAAAAAGAATCGGAGAAAGAAAAAATAAGGAAGGGAACACCGGCAGACGGTGTATTTATGGGAGAAGCACTTTGTGAGCAGTTTCAATATCAGATTCAAATAAAAGTGAAATTTTCAAAGGGACAGGCTGTTGCAATTACTTCGATGAAACTGATTAACAATGATAATCGGGAAAATGTGTCTTATTGTAAAAAGGCATGGAGACCGATGGTTAAAAGAATTTTAAAAAAGCAAAGCAACAATGTGGATACGGTGAGTGGAGCAACGTATTCCTCAAATGCAATTAAAGATGCATATATGAATGCACTGGTAAAGGCGATTGAGGCAAACGGTGGAAAAGCTGAGAAAAAGAAGAATTCCCCGACAAAAAACAGTGCAAAAAAAATATCTGAAAATGAAGAGGCTGGAGTGAAAGGAAAAATCAGGGATGGAGTTTATCTTGTTACGACAACTTGCAATCCGGACGAAAAGAGAGAATTCAAATCATATCATCTTACAGCGAAGGTTATATTTAAAGACGGCAAACTGAAAGATATTACCGAGATTTCTTCTGATGCTGAAAGCAATAAAAAATATTATCAGTGGGCTGCATCGGGACGAAATAATCAAAAAGGTGTTATAGAACAACTGATTTCAAACCAATCAACGAAAAATTTAAGTGCTGTGAGTGGAGCAACCTGTTCATCCATTTCCTGCAAGAACATCTACTTAACCGCTTTAAAAATGGCTCAGGGAGAGACAATTAAAGAGGAAGAAAGCTGTATCATTCCAACGGAAAATGAACAGCAGACTTGGGGAGACAGAGAATATGAAGCGTCAGAAAATGAAAAAGTGATTCAAACTTCAGCATGGGTGTATGCAATAGAAGATGAATATGGGGATTATGATTTTGAGGATTACGAATTATTTGCAAATGTCATATTCGAGAATGGAAAAATTAAAGATATCAGAGTTATAGATTGTGATAATTTGGCAAATCTATTCTATTGCGAAAAGGCAATACGAGGAACGGAATCGGAGAAAGGAATGCTCAGCAAATTTTTGCAGTTAGAAAAGGAAGAAACGGACGTTGTCAGTGGAGCAACCTGTACGTCGGAAGCACTTAAAACGATATATAAAAACGCTGTAATAATTTACGAGGAAATGTTTGGGAAAAATGAAAATATTCAGAATTAAATTTTTGAACTGCTTATTAGTTATTGTGACGTTGCTAGTGTATCAAGGTTATGCGTTGCAACGGGAAAAAGAAGTTCAGGCTTTTAACAAAAAAAACAGGGAAGAAAAAAGAGCGTGGGAAAAGGAATCAATTCGTCTTAGTGGTGGATTACGTAAAGCAATGTATAGCGATGGCGAATATGAGGGGGAAGGAAAAGGTTTTGGCGGACCGATTTCAGTAAAAGTTGTTATAAGCAATGATGAAATTCAGTCTGTGAAAATCATTGCAGCCAAGGATGAAACACCGGAGTATGTTGAAATGATGGATTCTTTAACTGAAGAAATTATTGCGGGACAAAGTACAGATGTTGACGTGATTAGTGGTGCGACTTTTTCTTCAAAAGGAGTTCTTGAAGCGGTAAACAATGCTTTATCGAAGGCAGGTAAAAAATGAAAGAAAAAACAAGTAGAGTGAATATCATACAAAAAAGAAAACGAAAAGCTGCATTTGTAAAATGGATTAGAATCGCAGTTCAAATGATGTTTTTGGTACTGATTCCCGCAGTGTTTTCCCAAGCGTTTGGAGCCGTGAAAGATATTGCAGAAACAATTGGCAGAGGTGAAAGTATTTCCTGGACAATATTCACTACAAAATTTGCAGTGTTATGTTTGGCAACGATGGTTTTAGGAAGGGTGTTTTGTGGATGGGCCTGTGCCTTTGGTGCTCTGGGAGACTGGCTGTATCAGATAGGGCAGGCAATTCAAAAGAAGAGCGGAAAGAAATTGCCGGTGATGCCTGAAAAAATACAGGTTATATTACAAAAAATGAAATATATTGTTTTGTTACTGATTCTGGTGATTTGTTTTTTTGGTGAAACACAGCTAATTGCCCAATTCAGCCCGTGGACCGTTTTTTCATTAATTACATCCGGAGGTGAATTTGGTGGATATAAATATTCAATCATTGCAATTGTATTTGTAATGATTGGTATGATTTATAAAGAAAGATTTTTCTGCCAATTTCTATGTCCGCTCGGAGCAATTTTTTCTCTGTTGCCACAATGGTCTTTTTTTAAATTGAAACGAAATCAGGAAAAATGTATACCAAATTGTACATTGTGTAAAAGGAACTGTCCGGTTCATATAAAACTGCAGGAGGAAGAATACAGGGAAGGGGAATGTATCATGTGTGGAAGATGCAAATATGGATGCCCTAAAAATAATATTAAAATAAAAATGAAATAATGTATTGACAGCATTGGTTAGTTGTGCTAAACTCTAGCTGGTTAGAGGTGTCTAACCACTGAAAACTTTTTATTAGAAAGGTGGGATTAAGTATGAGCTTAGAGGAAGCTGTTGTAGGAGAAGAATATATTGTAAAAGAAATCCTGTCAGATGATGAAGAGTTGAAGAATTTTTTATTTTCATTAGGGTGTTACAGTGGAGAACCAATTACGGTCATATCTCACATCAAAGGAGGGTGTGTGGTGTCCATTAAAGATGCCAGATATAATATTGACACCGATTTGGCGAAAGCTATTTCGATATAAAATGAATTAGAATATCTAATTCATTTTTTAACAACCAAAAGTTAGTTATAACTAACTTTTAAGGGCAAACGAATTAATAATGAAAGAGAGGAAACAGTCATGAGAATTGCGTTGACGGGAAATCCAAATAGTGGAAAAACCACAATGTACAATGCGTTGACGGGGCGAAATGAAAAAATCGGAAACTGGGCAGGAGTAACAGTTGATCGAAAGGAAAGTGAAATCAAGAAGGGATATTATCGCGGAAATCAGGAGGTGATTGCGGTAGACCTTCCGGGAGCTTATTCCATGTCCCCTTTCACATCGGAGGAAAGTATTACAAGCTCTTATGTGAAAAATGAAAATCCGGACGTCATCATTAACATTGTTGACGCAACAAACTTAAGTCGTAGTTTGTTTTTTACAACTCAGCTTTTAGAATTAGGGATACCGGTAGTTGTTGCCTTAAACAAAAGTGACATTAATGAGAAAAAAGGTACGGCAATCAATACAGATATTCTATCAGAAAAATTAGGATGTCCGGTTGTTGTAACAGTATCAACATCTAATAAAGGGCTAAAAGAAATCGTGGAGAAAGCTATAGAAGTAGCGGGAACAAAGCAAAAAGCACCTTATGAACAAGGGCAAATTAACCTTCACGATAAGGACGAGGTTGAGAAAGCAGACCGCAAACGTTTTGAGTTTGTAAAAACCATTGTTAAGGATGTTGAGAGTAGAAAAGTTCTGACAAAAGATAAAACTTTTGGAGATAAAGTTGATAAAGTTCTAACGCATCCGATTTCTGGAATTTTAATCTTTGCAGCCGTTATGTTTATGGTATTTTATATTTCTCAGTCGACTCTGGGAACCTGGCTTTCAGAAATCCTGGCAGGATGGATTGAAGATTTTCAGGGCTATGTGGGCGATAAGATGTCAAATGCCAATCCGTTGCTTTATGCATTGTTAGTTGACGGTATCATTGGTGGTGTTGGTGCCGTTGTAGGATTCTTACCATTAGTAATGGTAATGTATTTCCTGATTGCATTGTTGGAAGACTGTGGATACATGTCAAGAGCAACGGTTGTGCTGGATCCGATTTTTAAAAGAGTAGGACTTTCCGGAAAATCCGTAATTCCAATGATTATTGGAACCGGTTGTGGAATTCCGGCAATTATGGCGTGTAGAACAATTCGTAATGAAAGAGAACGAAGAACCACCGCAATGCTTGCAACCTTTATGCCTTGTGGGGCAAAACTTCCGGTAATTGCTTTGTTCGCCGGAGCATTCTTTAAAGATGCAGCTTGGGTTGGACCTTTGATGTATTTTGTAGGTATTTTGTTGATTTTACTTGGCGCTTTGTTAATTAAAGCCATTACAGGAATGAAGTACAGAAAATCCTTCTTTATCATAGAACTTCCTGAATACAAAGTGCCAAGTCTCAAATTAGCGATTGCATCTATGTTAGAGCGAGGAAAGGCATATATTATCAAGGCAGGAACGATTATCCTTGTATGTAATACAGCAGTTCAGATTATGCAATCCTTTGATACACATTTCCACGTAGTAAAAGAAGGAATGGAAAACACTTCAATTCTTGCAACAATTTCAACTCCGTTTGCATACTTACTGGTACCAATTGTTGGATTTGCAGCATGGCAATTAGCAGCAGCAGCGATTACAGGATTTATTGCAAAAGAAAACGTTGTAGGAACATTGGCAACCGTTTATGCATTGACTAATTTCATTGATACAGAAGAATTAGAATTGGTAGGTAGTGGTAGTTCTGTTGCAACAGTGATGGGGCTTACAAAAGTAGCAGCATTGGCATATCTGATGTTTAACCTTTATACTCCTCCATGTTTTGCGGCATTGGGAGCGTTAAATTCAGAATTGCAGAGTGGAAAGTGGTTATTAGGGGCTATTTGCTTGCAGTTAGCTACAGGATTTACCATTGGATTTTTAGTATTTCAGGTTGGAACACTTGCAACAACAGGTTCTTTAGGAGCTGGATTTGTTCCGGGGTTGATTGCAGTGGCAGTATTTGCAGCAGTGATTGTATACCTGATCATCAAAGCAAATAAAAAATTAGATCAGGAGTATGCATTGAAATAATCTGCAGAAAGGAATGATTATGGAAAATATCATTATTTCTATAATACTAGTTTTAATTGTTGGCTTTGCGATTTTTTATATAGTAAAAGAAAAAAAGAAGGGGCGTCGATGCATTGGCTGCCCGTCATCAGGAAAATGTTCGCGAAAACAATGCGGATGTGGAAAAGAAAAATAATATGGCTGAAAAAAGATTTGCAGATAGTTCAAAAGAAGATTATTTAAAAACAATTCTTAAAATTATAAGAGAAAAGGATAAATGTCGTGTAATAGACATATCCCGGCAACTAAATGTGACAAAGGCCAGTGCTAGTATCGCTGTGAAAAAACTGGAAGGAGCAGGGTTGATTTGGAAAGAAAAAAACAACCTGTTACTGACAGAAGAAGGTGAGAAAATTGCGGAGAAAATTTATGAACGGGGGAATTTTTTTGAAGCCTGGTTTGAAAAAATAGGGATTGATGAGGAAACCGCAAAAGAAGATGCTTGTGCAATTGAGCATGTGTTGTCAGAAATGACATATTCCAAAGTTAAGGAATATGTAAAAAATACTGAAAAATAAAAACGACCGCCCAAAGGGCGGTATCGTTTGAACAATTAGTTAGCAGCGACTAATTGCATTAAGAGAAAAGGATGGAATTACGCTGATTTATCTTTTCAGACCTGAGCGATTAAAAAATGATATGCACTTTTCAGAAGCAAAAGTAATCATAACTTTAAAATGTACCGGCACAAATCGTGCCGGTATAAATCATTGAAAGAGAAGAAAAGAGGGAATATATGTATTTGGATATTAAAGGATTGAAGAAATTTTACGGTGAGGGAGACAGTAGGGTTGAAGTATTAAAGGGAATTGATTGTGAAATAGATCAGGGGCAAATAGTGGTACTCCTAGGTCCTTCAGGTTCAGGAAAATCCACACTTCTAAATATTATTGGAGGAATTGAGAACGCAGATGAGGGACAGGTTCTGTTTGGTAATCAATCATTGGAACAAATGAGTTTTAAGGAATTGTCTTCTTACAGAAGAAAACATTTGGGTTTTGTCTTCCAATTCTATAATCTTGTTCCGAATCTTACCGTGAAGGAAAACATTGAAGTAAATGAGTACCTTTCAGATAATCCACTAGATATTGATGAATTGATTGAAAGTCTTGGCTTAACAGAGCATAAAGATAAATTCCCAAATCAGTTGTCAGGGGGACAGCAGCAACGTTGTGCAATTGGAAGAGCTCTTGTTAAAAATCCTGATATTATCCTCTGCGATGAACCAACGGGAGCGTTAGATTACAAAACCTCCAAGGAAATCCTGAAATTAATTGAATATGTGAATCAAAAATATAACAGTACAATCATTATAGTGACACACAATGACGCCATTAAGGACATGGCCGACAGAGTGATGAAATTAAAAGATGGACAGATTCGCAAAAACTATCTGAATGAAGAAAAGATTTCCGCGGCAGATCTTGATTGGTAAGGGGGTTGATGAGAATGAATAATCCATTAATGAAACGTTTGCCAAGAGAAATAAAAAGCGGTCTTGCACATTATATGGTAATTTTTTTATTTTTTGCACTATTGATTTCTCTTTGTTCCGGCTTTTTGGTTGCAGATAATAGTATGCAGATTATGATTGACGGAATGAAAAATAAATATCTGGTGGAAGACGGAAATTTTGAAGTATATAACGAACTCTCAAAGGAAAGTATTGACAAGATTAATCAAGCTAAAGTTCAGGTTTATCGAAATTATTTTGTAGAAGAAGAAATCAAAAAAGGTGTTTCGATTAGAATGTATGGGCAAAGAACAGATATAGACCTTGTTGCAGTTCATGAGGGTACATTGCCCAATACGGCGGATGAAATAGCGATAGATCGACTGTGTGCAAAAAACAATGACTTGCACCTGGGGGACTCGGTAAAAATTGCAGGAGTAACATATAAGGTTGTTGCACTGGTTTCCTTGTCAGATTATACTTCTATGTTCAAAAAGAATAGTGACATTATGTTTGATGCCCACAATTTTGGAGTGGCAATGGTAACAAATCAGGGAATGGAACGAATTGCATCAAGCAAAATTCATTATAATTATTCCTATTTCTTTAATGATAAGAATATGAATGAAGAAGAAAGACGGGAAGCATCCGGAAAGGTGGTTCAGGCAATTGCAAAGGAAGGACAGTTGGCAAATTACATTCTGGCAGATGATAATGCATCAATACAATTTGCACCGGAGGACGTAGGGTCCGACCGGGGGATGATTATTGTGTTGCTTTACATTTTAATAGCAATTATGGCATTTGTTTTTGCAGTAATTATAGCTCATAATATCGACAAAGACAGTCAGGTAATTGGAACGCTTCTGGCATCGGGATACACAAAAAATGAAATTGCCCGTCATTACATCGTCTTGCCGATTGGCGTGGCTCTTTTCGGAGCAGTTGTCGGTAATATTGCAGGATATAGTTTTTTCAAAAATCAGTTTGCGGAACTTTATTACAATAGTTATTGTTTTCCGAGATTTGAAACAAAATGGAATACCTATGCTTTTATTGTAACGACGGTGATTCCGCTGATTATGATTATGATAATCAATATAGGAATGATTTTTTCAAAACTGTCAATTTCTCCATTGAGATTTTTGAGAAATGATATTCGAAGAAGTAAAAATAAAAAAGCAAAAAAACTTCCATTCAAGAAGTTTAAGACGAGATTCAGAACTCGCGTAATTCTTCAAAATTTATCTAATTATGTAATTCTTTTTGTGGGGATTTGCCTGGCTAGCCTTTTGCTACTGTTCGGTTGCGGAATGAAACCTATGCTGGAGCGCTATACAGATGATGTAAAGAGACAGGTTGTCAGTAAATACCAATATGTTCTGAAGACTCCGGTGGAGACAGAAAAGAAAAGTGCCGAAAAGGCTGCAGTGACAGTCACGGAACTGGAAAATAAGCAGGGGATGCATGATGATGTAAGTGTATATGGAATCCAAAAGGATTCTGTGTATATGGATAGAATTGATGTGTCCGGTGATGAGGTATGGGTTACCAATGGAATTTCTGAAAAATATCATATCGAAAAGGGAGATAAGATTTCGTTAAAGGACAAATATGAAGATAAAGCTTACGTATTTACGGTAAAAGGGGTTCTGTCCTATACCGGTGTAATGGCAGTATATACCAATAAGGACAACTTTAATAAGAAGTTTGGACAGAAAGATAATTATTTTAATATGTATTTTTCTAATGAAAAACTGGATGATATTGGTGAAAACTTTGTTGCTACCGTTGTTACTGTAGATGATTTGTTGAATCTGTCAAAGCAACTCACATCCTCCCTTGGAGGAATGTTTGATATGATTAAAGTAATTGCAATAATCATTTTTTTGATTTTGATTTATATTCTGATTAAAATAGTAATCGAAAAAAACGCAAATAATATTTCGTTGCTGAAAGTCTTCGGCTATCGAAACGGAGAAGTATATGGAATATACATTACTGCAACAACTATTGTAGTATTGATTTCGGTGGCTTTGAGTATTCCGATTTCTTGCAAAGTTCTGTATCTGGTATGGGCATCCATGATGGCAGATATGTCAGGTTGGATTGCTTTTAATCCGGAATGGATTACGCTAATAGAAGTATTTGTTGCAGGGATTTTCAGTTATCTTATCGTATCCGTTATACATATCCGACACATTAATAAGGTGGAGATGAATCTGGCTTTGAAATCCAGAGAATAAAAGGAATGGGGCAGAGAGCTGGACTCTCTGCCTTTACCTATGTGGAAGCAACCTGGAAAGTGAACAAGGATGGGCCAGTAGGACAATTCAGGAGCCGGTTCGATTCATAAAGATGGGGTGCAGTATCATTGACAACAGGTGAGGTTCGTGATACTGTGACAATAGGTCAAGCCATTGTTGTTGAGGATGGACCTTTGAAAGAAGAGAAAAGGATACTTTAGTTAATAAAAAGATTGGGTAACTGTCATAGAAAGATAAAGGATTTCAGGAGTTACCCGTTTCTTTTTTGTGTATCTTTGTAAGTAAAGGACGAAACAATGATAAATTTTTTGAAGAAAAGACTAAACAACACTCCAAGAATAATTTTTCTAGGGTTTTTATCAGTGATTTTGATTGGGGCTATTGTTCTTTCTCTTCCGATTTGCTCAGCAGATGGACGAGGAACACCTTTTGTAGACTCATTATTTACTTCAACGACATCGGTATGTGTTACAGGACTTGTTACAGTACCGACCTATTCCCATTGGAGTGCTGTTGGAAAAGTAATCATCCTGATATTGATACAGTTGGGAGGACTTGGTGTAATCTGCATTGCTACAGGATTTTTGGCATTGTTGAGAAGAAGAATTTCGCTGGCAAGTCGAAAAGTTATACAGGAATCCTATAATCTGGATACTTCCAGCGGAATGGTCGCCTTGGTTCTCAGAGTAATAAAAACAACGATACTAATTGAAAGCTTAGGAGCTGCAGCATTGAGTGTCCGGTTTATTCCGCAGTTTGGATGGAGACGGGGAATTATTTTCTCTATATTTCATTCGATTTCAGCGTTTTGCAATGCGGGGATTGATTTGCTGGGAGATTCCAGCTTAATGTCTTATGTAGGAGATACCTATTTTAACGTGGTGATTATGCTGATTATCATTAGCGGCGGATTGGGATTTATCGTTTGGTGGGAAATTGTTGACTTAATAAAAAGAATTGTCAAAGGAAATCTTGCACCAATCAAAATCTGGGAGAGGATGACGCTGCATAGCAAAATTGTAATTAGTATGACTGTATTTCTTCTAATCACAGGAGTTATAATTGTAATGGGACTGGAGTATGACAATCCGAAAAGCATTGGAAATCTGTCCCTGGGAAACAAAGTGTTGGCATCTTCTTTTCAGTCAGTAACTTTAAGAACTGCCGGATTTTGTACCGTTTCTCAGACTGGATTTAAAGCCAGTACATCAATGCTAATGTGCATTTTTATGCTGATTGGAGGGTCGCCGGTTGGAACCGCCGGAGGAATTAAAACAACGACTGTCGCAATTATTTTGATTGAGGTAGTTAGTGTCATCCGGGGAAAAGAAGAAGCAGAAGTATTTCGGAGAAGAATCAGCAAGGAAAATGTTAGAACGGCTATAACAGTTGCGACAATTAGTGTACTATCAGCAATTGTTGCAATGATTGTTTTGTCCGAGACGGAAGGGGCATCAATCAAGGTGATTGCATATGAAGTATTTTCAGCAATCGGTACAGTAGGTTTAAGTATGGATTTTACATCATCTCTATCTGTCATTGGAAAATATATTATTATTTTGTTAATGTTTATGGGGAGAATCGGACCGATTACTTTAGCCAGTGCCTTTGCAGCAAAGCAGAGTAGAGCGAAAGAAACAGAACTGCCGATAAGAAAGATTATTATTGGATAATTTCTATACAAAGAATATTGGAATTCGTGTAAAACAAAGGAGAATCAGGAAAATGGATGTAAAAGAAATTGCTGTTTTTGGAATGGGAAGAATGGGAAAGTCAGTGGCAACCCGTTTTTCCGAAAGTGGAGGACAGGTTATTGTCATTGATAATGATCAGAAAGTCATTGATGAAATGGCAGATAAGGTTGCATATGCCGTCAAGGTGGATGTAAATGATATCGAAGCGATAAAATCTCTTGGCATTGGAAATGTAGATGTGGCGGTGATTACTCTTGGAGAAAATCTTGAGGCAAGTATTATGGCAATTATAGCCTGTAGGGAGATGGGGGTTGAAACCATCTATGCAAGAGCAAAAGACAGACTTCAGGGAAGAATATTGAAAAAAGTGGGAGCAGACGTAATTATGCATCCGGAAGAGGAGATGGGAGAAAAGATTGCCAAAACATTAAGATACGGAAACCTTCGTGATTTTATTAATTTGGAAGAAGGTGTAAGTATTATCGAAGCTGCGATCCCAAAACAGTGGGTTGGAAAAAACTTAATGGAATTGAATTTACGTAAAAAATATGGATTCAATGTCATCGCCATTAGAGAGAATGGTAAGATTATCACAAATGTAGATGCAGAACAGCCGTTAAAGGCAGATACGTATGTAGTTGTAATCGGCGAGGATAAAAAGCTGGATAAGTTGTTAAAGTAAAAATTTGTAGAAGGAATCCCGCGCTTGCGATGTGTTTAGCGAGAAATTATCTGCAGATTTCTAAAGTTAAATTCCATGTTTTACTGCATATACCGCAAGCTGCGTTCTATCCTTCAAACTGAGCTTTTCTAAAATTTTAGAAATGCTATTTCTTACGGTTCCATCACTTAAAAATAATTTCCCCGCGATTTCCTTATTGTCATACCCTTCAGCGACAAGTTTTACTACTTCTATTTCCCTCTCTGTTAAAATTTCTAACAATGCTTCTTTTCCGTTCATAGCATCTGTGTCAGAAACCCGGTGATAATTACTCAGCATCACCTGATATACCCCTTGGCCAAACACGTTAATTCCGTTATAAACGCTTTTAACGCTGGCAATTATTTTTTCGTCTTCCATTTCTTTTAGAATATAGCCATCCGCTCCGTTTCGAATAGCTTTGTCAATGGTTTCCTTATCATCAAAAGTGGTAAGGACCAATGCTTTTACGTCCGGACATTCTGCCTTAATTGCTGCGATTCCATATGCCCCATCATATTCCGGCATTCGCATATCCATAAGAACCACATCCGGCTTCAGGCTTCGTGAAAGTTCAAAAGCTTCTTTTCCGTTCTCTGCTAAAGCTAATACTTCAATATCCGAATCCTGTTCTAATATTATTTTTAACCCTTGGCGAAGTATTTTAATATCATCTGCGATGATTACTTTTATCTTACTCATATTAGACCTCTCATCATTAAATTGGTAGTTCGACACGTGTTAAGAACCCTTGGTTCGGTGCGGTTACAAAACGAACCGTGCCTTTTGATTTTTCTACCCGTTCCCGAATTCCATAAATCCCTTGACTTTCAGTAACAGACTCGCAACCCACTCCGTCATCTACGATCATAAGAAGTATTGAAGAATCTTTGAAAGTAAGAATAATGTCCAACTTTTTTGCTTCGGAATGCTTTAAGGAATTTGTAATAGACTCTCTAACTATATCATATACAATTTTTGTAAGATGAGAATATTTTTCTGAATCTTCCCCCTTCACAGTTACCTCAACATGAAGGTCTTTTACCTGGTTTGCTAAATGCATTACTCCCTGAGTAATCAGAGCGTATTGACTTTCAGTTCTTAACATGTTGATGGATTCTCTGAGCTCACGAATTCCCTTCGTGGTTAATTTTCTGGCACCTTGAATGTAATCCAGTGCCTCTTCCTTGTTATTGTTTTCCACTGAATTTTCAGCTAACTTCATATAAGACTGAATCATTGTTAATGTATGTCCCGCAGTGTCATGAACCTGCTGTGCAATTCTGTTTCGTTCTGTCTCTAATAACAGCTTTTCGTTCGTAATCTGAAGTTGTCGTTCCAAATCCAAAAACTGGTACTTGAAAGTCGCACGATAAACAAAAAACACACCAATGGCAAAACCAATGGAATTGGTGTCATATGGCACAGGCATCAAAGAAAGCAGATTAATTAAGCTGATAATTGTTGGAATCAACACTGCAAGCACGATTAAAAAACGTGCTTTACGTTGTTGGACGATACCTTCCGATTGATGATTTGAAACTCCATGATAAAGAGTAATTGCACCTAGTACTACATAGATGTAAATGGTAACGAAGTTCGTTTTAAATAAAAAGTCGTGTTTCACATGATTCAATGAAAGGTATTTGTAGTATTTGTGATGTAATGGATTCGTCAAAATACTGAAAAAGTGAAACATCGGAGGTATAGCAGTTAGTCCTATTATTTTGCGATTTATTTTTCGATTCGCAGTAAGAAGAGCAAACCATAGCCAATGCAACCCGACGAAAGTGACAATCATATCACCAATAGAAAAACAGACTGCCATAACCGTATCGTTAGGAGATAACTCAATGAGTATCTGAGAAGCACACCATACTGCAATCATTCCCTCGCAGGCAATGAATATTTTGGTAGACAGTGAACTTCTGCCGCGAAAATATAGGACGGCCATGCTAAAAACAATGGCCACCGTAACAAGTAAGTTTATAGTTTGAATAATAAAGTTCATTTTTTAAAGTTCCTTTTTTAATTTGAGTATTTAGATTATTTTCACTATACCAAATAATAGTGAGAATAACAATTTGCGGGTACCAAATTTAATCAAAGTACGATTAAATACTACGAATTATGATGTAGAAACCATAAACGACAAACTTTAACCATCGTAACCTATTAAATCAAAAATCAGGGGGGAGAGATAGGTGCCATATGTCATAAAAACAGAAAAAAGACATGACAAATGTCACTATTGGAAGAAAAATGCTGATTGTACAGGGAGGAGAGAGAGTTGAGAAAGGGAGTGGAATATGTTACTATGAATAAAAGTGCTTTACATAACTTGGAAGGTGATTTTAAGCATTGAATTGTTGCAAAAAGGGTATTTAGGGAGAGTGAGAAATAACAAATGAAAAGATTTTGGATAGTTATATGTATCCTTGTCATTGGCGTCCAACCGGTGTCGGCAGCTGTTCCGGCCTGGACGGAGGTTGATGGTATTTATTATAACGATAAAGGCGAAGTGATTGAAGGTGCGGTTTCCAAAGGAATCGACGTCAGCAAGCACCAAGGGAAAATAGATTGGGCAAAGGTAAAGCAGACAGACATCAATTTTGCCATTATCCGTTGCGGATATGGGGATGACTATACATTCCAGGATGATGAATATTTTGCAACCAATGTAAAAGGGTGTGAAACCAATCATATTCCTTATGGAATCTACATCTATTCTTATGCCACTAATACGACTATGGCAAAAAGTGAAGCGAATCATGTGCTGCGACTAATCAATCAGACCGGAGCAAAACCGACCATGCCGGTTTATTATGATTTGGAGGATTCCTCGCAGGAAAATCTGACTGCAAAGAAATTTGGAGATATTGCAGAAACTTTTTGTAATATAATTATGTCCAAGGGATATACGGTGGGAGTTTATGCCAGCTTATACTGGTGGAATACAAAACTGACAGATTCCCGCTTTAACAATTGGTTTAAGTGGGTGGCACAGTACAATTCCAAGTGCGCCTATGAAGGTGCCTATGATATGTGGCAGTATTCTTCCACGGGAAAAGTGAATGGAATTTCGGGAAATTCGGATATGAATATTCTTCTAACAAAGAACTGCAGTATGGGAGGACATGTGGACGTTATCGTTTCTTCCACAGGAAAAGCATCACCGGAAAAAAGTGCGACCATTACCTATAAATGCAATCTTTGTGGGCGCCAAAGAACCCAGATTGTATATCGTGCAAAGAAGGTTTCCTTAAGCAAGAAAACCTATCGATATACCGGAAAAGAAAATAAACCAAAGGTTACGATTCGGGATTCTAAGGGAAATGTGATTTCTTCAAAGAATTATACTGTGACTTACAAAAATCATATCAAGCCGGGGCAGGCTAAAGTGATTATTAATTTCAAGAACCTGTATGAAGGTACTGTTACAAGAACCTTTACAATCAAACCGGCAAAGGCGGTTTTATCTTCCATCAAAAATGTGAAACGCAAGAAAATGATTGTGAAATGGAAAAAAGCAAAAGGTGCGGATGGTTACGAAGTCGGGTGTGCCAATAACAAGGCAATGACCAAAGGGTTGAGAGTAGCTAACGTGAAGGCACCGAAAAAGACAAAGACGATTAAGAAACTGAACCTGTGGCAGAAATATTATATCAGAGTTCGTGCATATAAGAAAATCAATGGTGTAAAGGTGTATGGTTATTGGAGCAGTAAAAAGCATCTTGTCATCACAAAATAATAATTGAAAGGAAAATAGGGAATATGAATTTTGAGGTAATTGATGTTTTAAAAAATGATTTTTCAGACAAGGAGAAAAGAAAAGGGATTTTGTCGGTGATTATTTTTATAATTGCCGGAATCATTGCAGTGGGTTATGGAATTTATTCTATGAATCAATTAGCAAATACAAAGACAACCTTGGATAATTTGTTTGATAAGGAGAATGTTCGAAGTGAGTATGTAGGTGGCAAAGTACACTATTCGTCTTCCGCTTTTTATGAAGTAGATCACAAAATGTGGGGGCTTATTACTACTTCTAAGGATTATTATTACATTTTGTATTCGGAAGATATGAAAAACGGAATTGTTTTGAAAAGCGATAAAGATTGGTACGAGAATTTCAACCCAGCTACACATGAAGCATTAAAGGAAATAACATTGTCCGGGAAAGTGACATTGACAGACTATGATGTTCAGCATTATTTAGAAGACAAAGGTGTTGCAGAGTTTGGAGGCATAAATCTGATTTATAAATATTGCATCGATGATGGCGAAAAATCATTTGCAAGAGCTTGCATTATCGCAGGAAGTTCCGAGGTCCTTGCCTTTCTTTGCTTTTTTGTTCTTGTTTTGGCACGGAATGAAAAAATCCGGAAAATCTTTGCGGTGCTGACAACTACAGGCTTTGGGGTGATGCTGTTGTGCATGATGGGAATTATATAAAAGAAACACTACCGAACTTCATTAAAAAGATTTATAATTAGTATAAGTTTTTTAAGGAGGTACGGAAGAATGAAAAAAATCAGAAAATTTTTAATAATTACTTTGACTATGATTGTCGGAGTGACAATGACAAATCTGAAAACGGAAAATGTCAAAGCAGAAGATGTCATTAAGATGAATCTGGATGGATTTGAAATCACGTTTTATGATGATGGTGGCGGTTTGGGTTCTCTTTGGATTACAGGATATAATGGAAAAGCATCCGAGATTACATTACCGACGGAAATTCATTATAACGGAAAGACTTACACCGGTGACGGAATTGTTGGAGAAAATGCCTTTGCCGGAAATACCACCATTCAGAAGGTCATTATTCCAAAAGGTTATGAAGTAATTAGTGAAAAAGCGTTTTATGGATGTACTAATTTAAATGAAGTGATTATCGGAGAAAACGTTAATAATCAGGATTATTATTTAGGTGGTAATGTTTTTACTAATTGTCCAAAACTAAAGACATTACGTATTGGAATCGGAAACACTGCCGGTGACCCGGTAGGCTCAGAGTTTGGATTTGGTGTGGACACATCAGGGAAAGTATACGCAGGTGTGACGGCATATGTTGTGAAAGGTAGTTCCATTGATGCGAATTTAAAGGATATTAATAGCAGATCAACCGGAAACAAGATTACCATTGTTTATGAGGAAACTCCGGCAAAAGCAGCGAACGTGACCTATGTGGTTCCGGCAGGAACATCTTCCGGAGGTAAAGGCAGTGGTGAAAACAAAAACGGTAAATCCTCAAAAACATTTTATAAGGGAGCATCCTTTCAGGCAACAGAAAAGGCAGTAACGGCATGGAACAGTGAGAATGATCCGGAAGGTTCTGTTTACAGTGGACTTCAGGCGAAGGCTACAAAGGTTACAAAGAATTCAGTGAAAGTATCCTGGAAAAAAGTTAGTGGAGCGAAAAAATATGTGATTTACGGTAATAAGTGCGGTAAGAAAAATAAGTACGTGAAGTTGAAAGAATTGACGAAAACCTCTGTCAAATTTAAGAAAATCGGAAAGAAGAAGATTACCAAGGGGACTTACTACAAGTTTATCGTATTGGCAATTGATAAAAATAATTGTATTGTTTCCACATCAAAAACCATCCACATTGCCACAAAGGGTGGAAAGGTTGGAAATGACAAGAAAGTATCATTAAAACCAAATAAGAAAAGTGTGTCGATTGCTGTAAAGAAGACGTACAAGTTAAAGGCAAAAGAAGTGCCGACATCAAAAAAACTAAAGGTGAAACGCCATCGAAAACTGAAATATGAAACGAGCAATGAAAGTGTAGCGACAGTTAGTGCGAAAGGTGTGATTACCGGAAAAGCAAAAGGAAACTGTGAGGTTTATATTTACGCACAAAACGGTGTTAGCGCAAAAGTTAAAGTTACAGTGAAATAATTGAAAATATGAAAATAAGAGCCTATAGATGAATTCTGTAGGTTCTTTTTTTTATACAACTGTGGTAAAATGGAAATGTTATTGAAAGGGCGGAAGAAAAAGTTATCAAAACGTAATTTAGAAAATAATTGCGAAGATGCGATGAAATAAAGGAGGATTATTTTGAAACAAGTTACAATTGAAACAGTGGAGAGGGAATTGCCGGCTATCGTTGCTGGATGCATGCGATTTGCAGACAAGTCCGCGGAGGAAGTGAACAGATTTGTTCATGAAGCGTTGGGGTTGGGCGTGGATTTCTTTGATCATGCCGATATTTACGGAAATGGAAAATGCGAAGAATTGTTTGGAGAGGCAATTAAAAATGATTCTTCCATTGAGCGTGAAAAATTATTTATCCAGTCAAAATGCGGAGTGCGACTGGGTATTGACTATGATTTATCGAAAGAGCATATTTTGAATTCCGTGGACGGAATCTTAAAGCGTTTGCAGACAGATTATTTGGATAGTTTATTATTACATCGTCCGGATGCGTTATATGAACCTGAAGAAATTGCAGAAGCGTTGGAGCAGCTGGAACAAAGCGGGAAGGTTCGTTCCTTTGGAGTTTCAAACTTCAAACCAATGCAGATTGAATTATTAAAAAAATATGTGAAGCAACCGTTGGTAATTAATCAGCTTCAGTTCTCATTGCCGGTATCCAATATGATTGCCGGAAGCATGGAAATGAATATGGAATCTCCGGGTTCTGTGGATCATGACGGAAATGTCTTGGATTATTGCCGATTGCATGACATGAGAATTCAGGCCTGGTCCCCGTTCCAAATGCCGGCATGGCAGGGAATTTTCCTGGGGAATGAACGATATGCAGATTTGAATCAGGTCATTGATACATTGGCAGAAAAGTATAATACAACACCGACGACCATTGCGGCGGCATGGATTTTAAGACATCCTGCAAAGATGCAGATTGTATCCGGAACAACCAGTGTTGAACGAATGAAACAGATTGTTGCAGCTTGTGATGTTTCTCTGACAAGAGAAGAATGGTATCAGCTATACCTTTCAGCAGGACATTTGTTGCCATAAGGGGGAAGAAAGAATGAAAAAAATTTATGCGACAACAAACCCTGAAATGAGTCACCGGGAACGCAATAATATGCAACGGGCAAGAAAGATTGCCACTAGTGGAATGGTTTTATTGGAAAATGACGGAACCCTTCCGTTACAGAATATCGGGAAAATTGCATTGTTTGGAAATGGTGCACGAAGAACCGTCAAAGGCGGCAGTGGTTCCGGAGACGTTTACAGCCGTTTTGTTGTAAACATTGAACAGGGATTACAAAGCGCAGGATTTGAAATTACAACAACAGACTGGATGGATGCCTATGACCGAGCAATTGAGGAAGCAAGAGAAGCTTACGTAGAGGATATGAAAGAAAAAACCAAATGTGGCGGCATGGAAGCTTATTGGTATATTTTCAACAATCCTTTTGTGGAACCGGCAATGATACCTGTTTCTAAGGAAGCAATGGAAGCTTCCGACACCAATACTGCCATATTCGTGATTTCAAGAAAATCCGGAGAAGGAAAAGACAGAAGACCGGTTGAAGGAGAATATGAGCTTTGTCAGGAAGAACGGGATGCCTTGGAAGCTTTGGTAAAGCATTATGAAAAAGTTATTGTGGTCCTCAATGTAGGTGGTGTGATTGATACAAAGTTTTTAAGAAATCTTCAAGGAATTAACAGTATTTTATTGATGGGTCAGGCGGGAAATATTGGTGGAGAAGCCCTGGCAGATATTCTGACAGGAAAGGAAACACCAAGCGGTCATCTGACTTCTACCTGGGGAGAAAATTATCTGGATTATCCAGGGGCGGAAGCCTACAGTTTTATGAATGGAAATCTGGATGATGAGTATTACAATGAAAGCATTTTTGTTGGATATCGATATTTCGATACTTTTGGAATTAAACCGGCGTACCCTTTTGGATACGGACTTTCTTATACTACTTTTGATTTGGAAGAAAAAGAAATTCAGGTAGATGGTGAAAATATTACGGTTTTGGTTCAAGTGAAAAATACAGGAAACTATTCCGGAAAAGAAGTGGTACAGTTGTATATTTCCGCACCGGATGGAAAATTAGAAAAACCGTATCAGGAATTGGTAGCATTCCGGAAAACAAAGGAATTAAAGCCGGGAGAAAAGGAAGTTGTTTCATTAACATTTCGCATGAGTAGTCTGGCGTCTTTCGATGAAGAAACAGCACAATGGATTTTAGAACAGGGTTCTTATTTCCTTCGTATGGGAAAGCATTCCAGAAATACTACCATTGTGGCAAACTTCAGATTAGATGAAACGGTAGTGACTGAAAAAGTCCGCAATGTATTTCAGACTTCAGAAACCTGGGAGAAGTTATCGAAGCAGAGCGCGACGCCTTTTACGTATGAATTAGAGGAACAGGAGAAGCAGAATGCGCTTTTAATCGAAATTCATGGAGAAAGCATTAAAACCATTGAACATCAGTATGAAGAAACATTGAAGGAACTACCGGAAAAATGTACAGAGGTTCCGATTACTTTAGATGATGTGAGAGATGGAAAGGCAACACTGGAGGAACTGGTTGGTCAACTGACCGTGGAAGAAATGGCAATTTTCTGCGTGGGAACTGACAGAGAAACAGAAGAAATTCAGTCTGTTATCGGTGCAGCGTCAATGACACCGGGGGCGGCAGGAGATACCAGTGGAAATCTGTTAGAAACAAGAAAAATTCCTTCAATGATTCTGGCAGATGGTCCGGCGGGCCTTCGTTTGTCCAGAACTTTTATTACAGATGGAGAAGGAAATATTATTCCGGGAACAGGAGATGTGCCGGTACCGGGAATGGATTTAATTGCCGGTGGTGTACCGAAACCGGTGATTCCGGAAGACGCAGTAACCTACTATCAGTATTGCACTGCTATTCCGATTGCCACAATGATTGCTCAGTCCTGGGATGAAGAAATGGCAAAGGAAGCAGGAGACATTGTGGGAGGAGAAATGAAGGAGTTAGGAATTCATATCTGGCTTGCTCCGGGAATGAATATTCACAGGAATCCTTTATGTGGAAGAAATTTCGAATATTTTTCAGAAGATCCACTGATTACCGGTTGTTGCGCAGCCGATGAAACCTTAGGGGTTCAGCAGCATGCGGGAACCGGAACGACGATTAAGCATTTCGCATTTAACAATCAGGAAGACAATCGAATGCTGGTGAATGCATATATTGATGAGAGAGCAGCTCGTGAAATTTATCTGAAGGGCTTTGAATTGGCAGTGAAGCTTGCGCAGCCAAAAGGAATCATGACTTCCTATAATCTGATTAATGGAGTACATACTGCAAACAGTAAGGATTTACTGACATATGTGACAAGAAATGAATGGGGGTTTGAAGGGTTGGTTATGACGGACTGGGGAACTACAGGAAGTCTGGACGATGACCCGGATCATCCAAAAGGAAAATACGGATATTCTAATGCGGCCGGTTGTATTCAGGCTGGAAATGACCTGACCATGCCGGGAAGTATGAGAGATATTAGACATATCATTGCAGCAGTGGAAAAGGGTGAGGGGGATTACCCAATTACAAAGGCACAACTGCAGGCGTGTACTAAGAGAATGATACAGGTAATTATGAATAGTTTTGCTTACGATTCGTTAAAATGATTTTCATAGTTTTCTCTTCTTACACCTCATGGGGAACAATTCCCTATGGGGTGTAGGAAGCTGAAAAAGAATGTGGACTTGTCTCAAACCATTTGTTATAATGAAGAACAGGAATGAGGGTACGGATTATTATATTGTTTAAAAATCAGACGCAGAAGCCGAAAGGGTTTATGGGTCTTTTTTTCGTTTTTTAAATGAAGCAGTGAAGAAGGAGGATTATTTCATGAGAACGAATCATAAGAAAATGCTTGCACTTGGAATGAGTATGGCAATGGTTGTGTCATCATTGAGCATTTCAAATATCGCAGTTCGAGGCGATATGACAATAGCACAGATGGTTTCTAATGCACAGTATAATCTGGCATTGGGAAAAAATATTACAGCGAATCCAACGAGACAGGAAGGATCGGAAAAAGCCCTGTCTGACGGACAGTTTAAGGAACATGCGGCAACTACTTTTGGAGCGGCAAACACTTATTACGAAATTGATTTGGGAGCAGTTTACGATGCTTCCACATTAGATAAATTAGTTGTTTCTTATAAAGAAAAGAACGATGGAGATACCCCGATTAATGGATATCAGATTCGTTATTCAGCCAATGGGCTGGATTATACAACGGTAAAAAGTATAACCGGTACATCCGTGAAAGCACAGATTACTACAGAGAATCTCCTGGAGGAAGAAGATATTTCAGGAGTTGAAGGAGCGGTTCGATTTATTCGTCTTGTATATCCGAATGCATATACCTGGGGAATTCAGGCAAATGAAATTGCAATTTTGGACACAGACCAGAACAAAGCTTTTGCTGAAGTTGATGAATGTGCAGACGCAAAAGGGGTGACAGTATCTTCTGAAGATTACAATCAGGTTTCCTACGAAATAGAAGCAGGAGAAAATCAGGACGGATTTAAATATTTGGTATACCTTGTGAACAATAATGGAAGCAAGTTGATTGGAAACGGTGTGGAAGCTGGCAAAAAATATACAGTAGACAGTGTTGTGGCCGGAACTTATACATTGCAAGTTGTTGCATGCTATGACGGAGCAGCATCCAAGGGCATTGAAAGTGAGAGGGTTTCCGTGGCAGATGTGGCATCTTTGGTTCAGTCCAAAAGAAATGTGGCAAATACTGCTTATTCTAAATATGGACCTCAGATTTCTGATGTAAAAACTTTCTATAACGGACATACAATTACGACAGCTCAGAAAGCTGTAGATGGAAAATTGTCTACCGGAGAGGGTTCAGAGGTTGCTTTAAGAACTGCGGAAGGTTCTCCACAGTATTTTGTAATTAATTTAGGAGAGTATTATACTCCTTCCGAAATGCAGGAAGTCATTCTTGCATATACCAATGCAAACACCTATGCATCTGATGCAAAAATAGAATTTTCATTCGATGGAGAAAACTATGTTGAGGTGGGAACTGCCACAGGATATAAGTTCTCTCAGGTTGAAAATAATTGTGCATTGTCCAGAGTAAAATTAAATAAATTGGCGAACTATACAGAAAAGGCTGTTCGTTTTGTAAAGGTTACATTATCCGGTGGTGTTAGTGCCTGGGGATATGTTGTCAATGAAGTGGGCGTAATTGCGAACACAGATGCTCCTACCGTTGTGGGCTCCAATATTCCTGAAGCAGCAGATGTTATAGTAGAACAGAGGAAATTGGAAGAAATCAGCTATCAGATTATTGCTTCTGAAGGACAGGAAGATGCAACTTATCAGGTATTGCTTGGAACGACAGTAATCAATAAGGAAGCAAAAGCAGGAACGATATATACGTATTCCGGTGTTGCATCCGGAGATTATGACCTGAAGATATGTACCGTTGAAGACGGTTGGCTTTCTAAGGGAATTACAAAAAAGGTTACAGTGGAAGGATATGTTGACCGCATTGAGACTTCTTTGAATTTGGCATTAGTGAGAGAACATTCGGAAGTAACGGTAACAACAGATGCAGATAATAAGACATATGAAGATTTGGATCCGAAAGGTCCGATTGGACAGGATATTTCCGGTGGTGTAGGATGTGTTAACGATGGAATTTGGTGGAATCACAGTCATCATACAGGATATCTTCAAACCCGACCGGATCGAAAACTTGTGAATGTTGAATATGATCTTGGAAAAGATTATCAGCCGACAGACATTCATTCCATTATCAGTGCTTATTCTGATGCAGGAACTGCTGCAACAAAGTTTGAAATCTTTTTCTCAGCAGATGGACAGAACTATGAATCTGTTTATAAAGCAACAAATGCACAGTTTGAAAAGTTTATGGTAAGCATTCCGGATGTATCAAAATACACACAGGAATCCGTTCGTTATATTAAATATCAGATGCAGGACGGACCATTCGGATTATATACCGATACAGATGCAAACGGAAATCCAAACTATTCCGCAATCGGCTACTTACTTTGCGAATTAGCAGTAATGGGAGACGAAAGTTTATTGCCTGAAAAGGTAATGGATGTAACAGCAACTTCAGATAATTACAATGAAATTACTGTAAACTGGACAGATGTTGCCCAGGAAGATTGTGCTTACACAGTTTATTTAGATGGAGTTCGCAGAGGATTGAACATTGAAAAAGGTGTGGGAACAGTAACATTCCCTGGAATCAGTGCAGGAACACATAAGGTTAAGGTAGCGTCTGTAGCAAACGGAATGGTTAATTACTCCAAAGAAGTATCTGTAGTAGTCACAGCAGAACCTACAACAGCGCCTCCAAAAACAGAAAAGCCTACGACAGTGAAACCGGAAACAACAAAACCAGTCGTAACAAAGAAACAGGAAGTGACAACAAAGAAAGCTCCGGTTGTAAAGGTTGCCCCTTCCAAAGTGAAAAAGATTAAAGTTTCAAAGAGAAAAGCGACAATTCTATTGTCAACAGTGAAGGGTGCCAGTGGTTATGAAATCAGATATTCCCTGAAAAAGAATATGAAGAATAAGAAGACCAAAACAGTAACGACCCCGAAAGCTGAAATTAAGAAACTGAAATCAAAGAAGGTATACTTCTTTAGTGTAAGAACCTTTAAAAAGGTTCGGGGAAAAGTTGTTTACAGTGCCTGGAGTAAACCTAAGAAAAGTAAAAAAATAAAATAAGAATGGAATGCATCTCCTTTTCGTGAAACTGCGGAAGGGAGATGTTTTTGTAATGAAAAAAGTGTATACCAGTCAGGTTTTTTATGTTAGAATAATAGAATCACAGTTGATTTGGAAAATCAAAACACAGGAGGTCTTGATGAAAACAGCAATAATGACTGACACAAATAGTGGTATTTTAATGACAGAAGCTGAGGAGAATCATGTTTTTGTACTGCCTATGCCTGTAATTATGGATGAACAGGTCTTTTTTGAGGGGAAAGACATTGATAAGAACCAGTTTTATGGATATTTGGAATCAGGAAAGAATATCACAACATCTATGCCATCTCCTGGTGATGTGTTGGAGATGTGGGATGAAATATTGGCTAGTGGATATGACGAATTGGTTTATATTCCGATGTCTAGTGGATTGAGCAATTCCTGTGCAGCAGCCAATCAATTCGCAGATGAATATGATGGAAAGGTTCAGGTGGTTGATAACCATAGAATATCTGTTACGATGTACCGCTCCATTATAGATGCTAAAAAAATGGCAGATGAAGGATGCTCTGCATTGGAAATAAAGAAAAGATTAGAAGAAAACGCGTTTAATTCCAGTATCTATATTGCGGTGGATACCTTGGAGTATTTGAAACGAGGTGGTCGAGTGACTGCTGCAGGAGCAGCGATTGGATCAGTGCTCAATATTAAGCCGGTATTGACCATACAGGGAGAAAAGCTGGACGCTTTTGCCAAAGTTCGGGGGATGAAACGAGCTCAGACAAAAATGTTGGATGCGGTTGAAGAAGAATGGAATACACGGTTTAAAGATTTTCCGAAAGATAAGATCTGTATTGATACGGCAACAACATTTCTGAATGAAGAAGATGATGCAGAATGGGAACGAATGGTTTTAGAACGTTTTCCTCAAGCAAAGTATCATGCAAATAGAAATCTTTCTTTTAGTATCGGGTGTCATGTAGGACCGGATGCCGTAGGAATTGGAATTACTGTAATTGAATAATGATATTAAAAAATAGCTATGGTTCATTGAAACCATAGCTATTTTTGATTAACGGGTTCGAATTCGTTTGGTTTTGGACCATTCTCCTTTTTTATATTGATTAAATCCACGAATACGGACGTAGTATTTCTTTTTCTTTTGAATATCTTTGATTCGGACCTTATAAACAGAAGTATCAGGTAAAGTCAGTTTCTTAACATTCTTTTTGAAATTCTTTTTGGTACAATACTGAATCTGAAAACCGGTGGCCTGATCCTTTTTGAAATGTTTCCAGGTTAAGTAGATGTGTTGCTTTTTCTTGTTGTATTTTGCAACCTTGAAAACTTCCTGCATTGGTTTTGGATTCTTCTTTGTTTTGACAGAACGGATGCTGCTCCATTTTCCATAACCTAAATTGCTTATGTAGGCGCGCATACGGAAATAGTATGTTTCTCCGTAAGCAAGTTTCTTGAAGGTCTTTTTTAAGGTTTCCGGCTTGGAAATCTGTTTAAAAATTAGTCCGGTCTTAAAGGACTTATCCGTAGTGTAAACAATGGTATAGCCGGATATTTTTCTTTGACTGTCCCAAGTCAGAACAATGGAATTAAAATCCTTCAAAACAGCTTTCAGTTTTTCTTTTTTAGGAAGAATTAGAAATTGTTTTTTGACAGAACTGACATATTGAATGTTCTTGCCCTTTACCTTGACTGTAGCTTTGCCGGGATACTTATTGGACGAATAACTAACCGTGTATTGATTTTTTGGAACAATCTTTCCGTTTACTGTTAATGTAACGGTTGGTTTTAAGCTTTTTCCGGTGGTGTAAAGAACGTTTTGATTCAAGGTAATGGTTCCTTTGGATATGGAAATGTAGCCGTTGTTTTCCGGATGATTCGTATGGATTTTCCCATCTTTAATTGTCAGCAGGACATTGCCGTCCGTGGTTCGGTAAGTTTTGATGAAACGTTTTGCAAGGCGAATCAACATCGAAGCACGGGGGAGTTGTGCCGTTTTTGCTGCAGAGGAAGAAATTACTGCATATTGAGGTTTAACAGCATCCAAAAAAGCAGAACAGGTTGAAGAACCAGCTCCGTGATGTCCAACCTTTAGAACATCGGCCTTAAAATTATATCCCTGCTTCATTAACGAGTTTTCCATTACCGATGGAAGATCACCGGTGAGCAGAATTGATTTTCCGTCACAGGTTACTCTTAAAACGATACTGCATTCGTTGTAGGTAGTTCCCTGAAATCCATCATAAACAACCTCGACGGTTGCATCTCCTAATTTCCAGGTCTCATTTTCTATAGGAGTTCGAAGTGGATAATGGTGGTCTTTAGCGTTTTGAATAAAATCAGTAAAACTACTGGATTCTTTGGTACAAGGAGAATAAATTATTTGCTTGACCTTGTAATGATCAAAAATAGAAGCAAAACCGCCAACATGGTCACCGTCCGGATGGGTAGCAACTGCGTAATCAATCTGATTATCCGGAATATTCAAAGCATCGAGGTAAGCAAGGACCTCCGGTGTCGTATCCTGAAAACCGCTATCCACAAGCATATAGTGGTGATTGCTTTCTAAAATCAGACAATCTCCACTTCCGACATAAATTGCATGAAAGTTCAATTCTCCTGCTAAAACATTATATGGATTGAAATAAAAAATCATTGCCATGACAAATAGAAATCCAATGCGGGAAAACTGCTTCTTGATAGATCTATAATTCATATGCTGCAATTCCCTCCTCGTAACTTTTTTCCAAATATTCACCGGTTCGAAACATAATCTTCCAAAAAACAAAAACAAGAAATCCGTTAAAGACTTCCATTAAAATGCCTAAATTATGCAAAGCATTAAAATCAGATCCTAACCAAAAAATAAAGGTCGTAAGAATCAATAAAACTAGAATCACAAACAATACCATACGTCCCCATTTCCGCTCATCTCTGCAAGCTACTCCCGGACACATCTTAAAAAGACCGTTTCCTATAAAATAAAGAGTAGTCAGAAGAAGGGCTAAATAGCCAATTCCCACAAAGAATGCAAAATAGCACAAAACAATTCCATTCATAAAGAATGGGAATGCAACAATCATCAGGTGAACAAGAAAGGCACAAATGGCACAAAATCCTCCGAAAGAAAACTTACGACTGCATTTTTTGAGTCGGAAGCAGGCCAGTGCAATCAGAGCTAACCCCAAAAAGTCATTGAATAAATCAATCTGCAAATCTTCATAATAAACATGATCGATGACCTTGGCAGTTGCAGGAACAAAGGTCTGCCCCGCTTTATTTATTTCTTCTGACTGAGAAGTGGAAGTAATGGTTTTGTAATCGCAGCTGGCATGATAATTCGATGCAATATTATAATATTGAAATTCTCCAATCGTATCCTTGTTATTCTGGTATTTATGCGGATAATGCAAACCGGTTCCGACACAAAAATCCAGAGCAATACAAGCAAAACCAATAATGAGCATTAAGACTGTTTTTTTGAATGATTTATTTTTCATTGGTGCCTCCGTTTTCTATTAAACAATTTGAGTATTATTATATCCTATTCAAAAAGAAAAATGCAAGGATTCCAAAGGCACCGAGACAGGGAAATAATCAAATTGTAAAAAGCATGGATTGATAGTATAATGAGAACTGCTAAAAAAAAACAGGAGAAAGAAATATGTATACCTATGAAACCGTAGTTGGATACAGCAAGACAAAAGGAGGACAGGTTCCCATTTATGACATTATGAATTACTTGCAGGATTGTTCTACATTTCAATCGGAACATCTTGGTCGGGGAATTGAATATGCAAAAAATAAAGGAAAGGCATGGGTTTTGATTGCCTATGAAATTCAATTGTTGAAGCCTTTGAAGATGGGAGATAGAATTACCGTTGGAACTGCGCCAACAGGATTTCAGACGGTTTTGGGAGATCGACAGTTTTTTATTAAGGATGAAGCCGGAGAATTTGCAGTTCAGGCCAGCACACTTTGGGGAATGATGGATTTAAAGGAACGAATACCAATTCGTTTTACAGAAGAAGATGTGGAAGGATTTGTTCCGGAGAAATTGTTTGATATGAAACCGGTGAACCGTAGGATGAAACTTTCCGAGAAAAAAGAAAAAAAGGATCCGATGTTTGTGCTGAAGACCTATATTGACAGCAATGGGCATATGAACAATGCAGACTATCTGAGAGCAGCGACGGAATTGATTCCGGAGGATTTTACCTGGAATCATTTGAAAATTGTATATAAAAAAGAAGCAAGAGAGGGAGAAAAGATGATTCCCTATATTCATCAGGAGGAAGATGGAATGGGAATCAGCTTTCAAAATGAAGCAGGAGAAGACCTGGCACTGATTCATTTGTCGGAGAAGAATCAGGATTAAATCGGAGGAATATATGGAATTAGGGAAAACTCAAAAATTAAAAATGATAAAAAAGGTAGAATTCGGTGTGTATCTGGGTTCCTTGGAAGAGCAGATTTTATTGCCCAAAAAACAGGTGCCGGAAGGATTGCAGAAAGATGATGAAGTGGAAGTATTTGTTTACAGAGATTCAGAGGATCGTCTGATTGCCACAACGAACAAGCCAAAGGCAGAACTGGGAGAAACTGCAGTGCTGGAAGTGAAGGATGTTTCGAAAAACGGAGCTTATCTGGACTGGGGACTGGAAAAAGATTTGTTCTTACCATTTAAAGAGCAGATTTATAAGGTGGCTCCGGGAGATATGGCTTTGGTTGGTATTTACATTGATAAAAGTAATCGACTTTGTGCAACGATGAAAGTTTATGATTACCTGAAATGTACTTCTACCTATGTGGAAGAAGATGTGGTACAGGGCATTGTATATAATTATAATCCGCAGTACGGAGCCTTTGTTGCTGTTGACGGAAAATATCATGGACTGGTGCAGTCTAAGGAATTAACCAAACGTCTGGAATTAGGCGAAAAGGTGGAAGCAAGAGTGAAAAGCGTTCGCCCGGATGGGAAATTAGACTTGGCACTGCGTAAGAAGGCATACCTTCAGATTGAAGAAGATGCAGAAGAAATTGTGCGGTTCATGGAAGCCCATGGGGGAAAACTGGGGTATACAGACAAAGCAAAGCCGGAAATTATTAAAAATGATTTTAATATGAGTAAAAATGAATTTAAGCGTGCTATTGGCAGATTGCTCAAAGAAGGCAGGGTATCTATTGGTGAAAATAATATAATTTTAACGAAATAATTGATAGAGTATGCAAATTAAACAAAGTTTGATTCATTATTTTGTGTATTTGCAATATAGCATTTTATGGGATTATATCTTAGAATAAATTCATTGAAAAGCGGATGACCGTTTATATTACTAGGAGGAAGAATAAAATGGCAAGTTTATCATTAAGAAATATCTGTAAGGTATACCCGAACGGATTTCAGGCAGTTAAGGATTTCAACCTTGAAATCAAGGATAAGGAATTCATCATTTTCGTAGGACCATCTGGTTGTGGTAAGTCTACAACACTTCGTATGATTGCTGGTCTTGAAGAAATTTCATCCGGTGAATTATATATCGGAGATAAATTAGTAAATGACGTAGAACCAAAGGATAGAGATATCGCCATGGTTTTCCAGAACTATGCGTTATATCCTCATATGACAGTATATGATAATATGGCATTTGGTTTGAAATTAAGAAAAGTACCAAAGGCTGAACAGGAAAGATTAGTTAAGAACGCTGCTAAGATTCTTGACTTGGAAGCATTACTTGATCGTAAGCCAAAGGCTTTATCAGGTGGTCAGAGACAGAGAGTTGCCATGGGTCGTGCAATCGTTCGTGATCCTAAGGTATTCCTGATGGACGAACCTCTTTCAAACTTGGATGCAAAGTTAAGAGTACAGATGCGTGTCGAAATTGCAAAGATTCATAAAGATTTGGGTGCAACAATCATCTACGTAACACATGACCAGACAGAAGCTATGACACTTGGTACAAGAATCGTAGTTATGAAGGACGGTGTAGTACAGCAGGTTGATTCTCCTAAGAACTTATATGATAAGCCAGTAAACTTGTTCGTAGCTGGATTTATGGGATCACCACAGATGAACTTCATCGATGCAGAAGTTGAAAATGTTGATGGTTCAATCAAGCTTCATATTGGACAGGCTAGAACATATATCACAGTACCGGCAGAACAGGCAGAAAAACTTGTAGCTGGCGGATACGTTGGAAAGACAGTTGTTATGGGTATTAGACCTGAAGATATTCATGATGAAGAAAGCTTCATTGAATTATCTCCAGAAAGCTCATTCAAGACAACAATCAAGATTTACGAATTACTTGGTGCAGAAGTTTACTTATACTTTGATGTTGAAGGAACTGAATGTACAGCAAGAGTAAATTCTCGTACAACAGTAAGACCTGGTGATGAAGTAACAATGGCTATGGATCTTACAAAGCTTCATATCTTTGATAAGGATACAGAAGAAGTTATTACAAACTAGAAAAAATGTAAAATTCAGAAACGGATTCTTTTTGAATCCGTTTCTTTTTTTACGTGTTATTGCTTGTTTTTTGGCACTAACTAGTTTACAATAAAAAAAGGTATTTTATTAGATTCGAATGAAGCATTTTTCCGTAAATAACAGAGAAAATGCAGGAATAGGTGAAGGAGAAGAGTATGCTTTCAAATCAAATTTTACAAAGTACAATTGAAGGGATTAAAAATATTTCCCGAGTAGATATATATGTGGCGGATACTGATGGAAAGATTATGGCCAGCACCGCTCAGGCAGGAGATGAATTTTCTTCAGCAATTACAGCTTTTGTGGCTTCCCCTGCGGATACACAGTCGGTACAGGAATATCAGTTCTTCAAGGTATATGATGAAAATCAGTTGGAATTGATTTTGATTGCTCAGGGTTCCAGCGATGATGTGTTTGTGGTTGGAAAGATGGCAGCCTTCCAAATTCAGAATCTGCTGGTGGCTTACAAAGAGCGTTTTGATAAAGATAACTTTATTAAAAATCTTTTGCTGGATAACTTACTTTTAGTAGATATTTATAATCGTTCCAAGAAATTGCATATAGAGGCAGATGCTAGAAGATGTGTATGCATCATTGAAACAAAAAATGAAAAAGACAGTGTGGCGTTGGAAACAATTCGAACACTGTTTTCCGGCCAGAAGAAAGATTTCATTACTGCGGTTGATGAAAAGAGCATTATTCTTGTGAAAGAACTGGAAGAAAAGCAGGGTTATGAAGATATTGAAAAGATTGCCAACACGATTGTGGATATGTTAAACACAGAAGCAATGGTAAAAGCCAACGTTGCATATGGAACAATTGTGCATGAAATCAAGGAAGTATCCCGTTCTTATAAAGAAGCAAGAATGGCTCTGGATGTGGGAAAGATTTTCTTTAGTGGAAAGAATGTTGTGGCATACAATAATCTTGGAATCGGAAGATTGATTTATCAGTTACCAATGCCGCTTTGCAAGATGTTCATTGAAGAAATTTTTGAAGGAAAGTCTCCGGATGAGTTTGATGAAGAAACATTGCAGACAATCAATAAGTTCTTTGAGAATAGCTTAAATGTGTCAGAAACATCAAGACAGTTATACATTCACAGAAACACATTGGTATATCGTTTGGACAAATTGCAAAAGAGCACCGGATTGGACTTACGGGTTTTTGAAGATGCCATTACATTTAAGATTGCATTAATGGTAGTAAAATATATGAATTACATGGAAAATAGTGGATTTTAAACAGTGAAAAGATTTGCAAAGAGAAAGGGAACTTTCTCTTTGCTTTCATCTTTTCACTTTTCACGTGTTAGATGAGGAGAAAAAGATGATTAAAATTATAGATGTAACCAAGTCTTATGGGAACGGTGCTCCGGCACTTAGTAACTTAAGTTTAGAGATAGAGGATGGAGAATTTGTATTTGTGGTAGGTGCCAGTGGTTCCGGAAAATCTACATTTATCAAATTACTTCTAAAAGAATTGGAACCAACGGAAGGAAGTATTGAAGTCAACGATTTGAAACTGTCCAAGTTGAGAAGTCGTGGAATTTCAAAGTATCGAAGACAAATTGGGGTAGTATTTCAGGATTTCCGCTTATTGCAGGACCGTGATGTGTATGAAAACGTGGCATTTGCACAGAGAGTGATTGGTGCATCTGCAACCGAAATCAAGAAAAATGTCGCAAAAATGTTATCGCTGGTTGGATTGGCGGAAAAGTATCGCTCTAATCCAAATGAATTGTCAGGAGGGGAGCAACAGAGAGTCGCTCTGGCAAGAGCCTTGGTGAATCGCCCGAGTATTTTGTTGGCAGATGAGCCTACGGGAAATCTTGATCCGGATAATTCCTGGGAAATTATGAAACTGTTGGAGAAAATCAATGAACAGGGAACAACAGTCATTGTAGTAACTCATAATATGGAAATTGTGGAAGCAATGAACAAGAGAGTGATTACAATGAAAAAAGGTGTAAAAGTCAGCGATAATAAGGTGGTGGAATAAATGAACTTTAGAACAATCAGATTTTGTCTGAATCAGGGTTTTGTGAATATTAAGAGAAACAAATTGTTTTCTCTTGCATCCATTGGTACGATAGCTGCGTGCGTATTTTTGATTAGTGTCATTCTGGCTATTATTATCAATGTGAATTATATGGAAACATATGTAGAACAAAAAGTCGGTATCAATATTTTCTTTAAAAAAGGAATTACACAGGAAGAAATTGATGCAATTGGAAATAAAATCAAGTCTGATTCCAAGGTGAAAAATTATACTTATACTTCTGCTGATGAAGCATGGGAAAACTTCAAAAAAGACTATTTTGAAGATCATCCGGAATTGGCAGAGGGATTTAAGGATGATAATCCATTGGCGGATTCTGCATCTTATAAGGTGTTTTTGAAAAATATTGAAGATCAGACACAGTTTGTTAATAAAATGAAAAATACAGATGGAGTTCGTGAGGTGCAGTATTCCAGTACCACACAGAATGCTCTTTCCAATATCGGAAGATTGTTGGGATATGCATCAGCAGCTTTAATTGTCATTTTGTTGGGAGTAGGTATTTTCCTGATTAACAATATGGTAATGATTGGTATTTCTGTCAGAAGACACGAAATTCACATTATGAAGCTGATTGGAGCAACGAATGGATTTGTTCGTGCGCCGTTTGTATTGGAAGGTGTAGTAATTGGATTGATTGGCTCCGTGATACCGTTGCTTTTGATGAGAGTTGCCTATGGAAAAATTATTTCGGCAATTATGCAAAAGTTTGGGGTATTAGGAAACAATATTCCTTTTGCTTCTAATAATGATATTTTTAGAATATTGCTCCCATTAGGTCTGGGGATTGGAGCCGGAATTGGTTTGGTCGGATCGGCGTTATCCCTGAGAAAGCACTTAAGAGTATAGGAGGGTATGAATGAAAAAAATTCTTGCAGTTTTTATGTGTGCTGTGATGCTCGTTTCTCTTTCTAACGTGGCTTTCGCAGATGTGGCTGTAAAAGAGAAAAAGCGATTGCAGGAGATTGAAAAAGAGAATAATAAGCTGGCAAAGGAAAGAAATGAAGCGCAGCAGGAAGTTAATAAACTTGAAGAACAGGTGGCAGAGGTCAGTAATACATTGAATCAAACCAATGACCAGCTGGCAAAAACCGAGACGAAAATTGGCAAGACCAAAAAGAAATTAAAGAAGGCTCAGGAAAAGGAAGTTAGCCAGTATGAAAGTATGAAAGTTCGTATTCAGTATATGTACGAGAACGGCAATACCCAGATGATTGATTTATTGTTTAATTCTGACAGTATTACGGATTTTATGGATAAGGCAGAATATATTACGGAATTGTCTCAGTACGACAGGAATATGCTGAATGAACTGGTTGCTACGAAAGAGCAGATTGCCAATGCCAAGACAGAACTGGAAACACAGAAGGGGAAATTGGTGACCTTGCAGAAAAAGCAGAAGTCATCCATAAAAAAGCTGATTGCATTGTCTGAAACAAAGCAGGAAGAAGTTCAGAGCTTCAATGGTCAGATTGCTGCAAATGAAAAGCACGCGGAAGACTTGGAAGCAGAAATCAGACAGCAGGAAAAGGCAGCGGCAGAGGCGGCATCCAGAGCGGCAGCCGAAGAAGAGTCCAGAGAAGCAGCGAAGAAAGAAGCGGAGAAAAAAGAGCAGCAGCCGAAAGAGCAGACAACTACAGCAGAGAAAAAGTCTGAGCCGGTAACATTGCCACCATATCATAATCCACGAACCGTTGGAACGGGAAGTTATGGTTGGCCACTTCCGGGATACACCTATTTATCATCAAATTATGGTGATACCGATGGACGAACAGCTCCACACAACGGAATTGATATTCCGGCACCGGCAGGAACACAAATTGTGGCAGCTGCAGCAGGTACGGTAGAATGGGCTTACTATAGTGTGTCAGCCGGAAACTGGGTTGGCATAAATCATGGTAACGGAATCTATACTGTATATATGCATATGTCAGCGATTGGTGTTTCGGCAGGAATGAAAGTCAACGAGGGAGCACCGATTGGCTTGGTTGGAACAACGGGATATTCAACAGGAAATCATTTACATTTTGGTGTTCGTGTCAATGGTGTATGGCAAAATCCTTGGAATTATTTATCATAATGAAAACAGGAGTAATAATGAAAAAAGGAAGAAATAGATTTGCAGTAGGATTTCTAGTGGGAGTCGTCTCCATGATTTTTGTGTTGGCATGTATCTTTGCAGGAATGTTTATTGCAGAAAAAGAAAACAGAGAAAAAACCATTACCGGTAGGACAGAAAAGAAGCTGGAACGTCTCAAATCCATGATTGACTATTATTACCTGGATGATGTGAAGGAAGAGGACATGGAAGATGGTCTTTACAAAGGTTTGCTTTCCGGATTGCATGATCCTTATTCTGTTTACTATACAGAGGAAGAATATCAGGAACTGAAAGAGGATATTGAAGGAAATTATGTTGGCATCGGAGTTCTTGTGGGACAGGATTCTGCTACCGGTGCAGTTTCCATTGTACGTTGTTTTGAAAATTCCCCAGCCAGCGAAGCGGGAATTCAGGAAGGCGACATTATTTACAAGGTCGAAGGTGAGAATGTCTCCGGAATCGATGTTGACAAAGTTGTTGCAAAGATTAAAGGAAACAGCAACAAAAAAGTTAAAATAACTGTTTATCGGAAAAAAACAAAAGAATATATTGACGTGGAAGTTGAACGAAGGAAAATCAGTGTTCCAACGGTGGAATACAAGATGTTAGACGAAGAAAAGAAGATTGGCTATATTCAGATTCTGGAGTTTGACACTGTGACATTTAATCAATTCAGAAATGCAGAAAACGAACTGAAAAAGAAAGGAATGAAGTCCATTGTTTTCGATGTCAGAAATAATCCTGGAGGAGATTATGATACCGTTTGTACAATTCTTGATCATATTCTTCCGACAGGAACTCTCGTTTATACCGTAGACAAGAAAGGAAACCGAGAGGAAATGACGTCGGATTCCAATTGTATGGATATTCCGGTTGTGGTACTTCAGAATGGAAATAGTGCCAGTGCATCTGAGATTTTTGCAGGAGCAATTCAGGATTTTGGCGCTGGGAAAATTGTGGGCGAGCAGTCTTTTGGAAAAGGAATTGTGCAGCAGATTATTCCACTTCGTGATGGGTCTGCAATTAAACTGACCATTCAGAAATATTTTACGCCGAAGGGTGAGAATATTCATAAAAAAGGAATTACTCCGGATGTGAAGGTCGAGGATAATCCGGATACAGAAACGGATGAGCAATTAGAGAAAGCAGTACAGATATTAAATGGTGAACAAGATCAAACAGAAGATTCAACGAAACAAAATAGTAAGACTCACGAAAGCAGTAAAGAAACTACGACTAGTGAAAGTCTTCAGAATTCTCAAGAAACTACAAGTAGTAAAAATTCTTCAGGCAGTAAAAAAGAAATAAAAGCCAAAAAGAAGAAGTCTAAGATCAAAAAGAAATGAGATGAATCAACATGGAGATGCTTCTGAGTAGGCATCTCCAAAAAAATGAAATCAGGAGGTAGTGATGAAATTACTGACATTAATATTGAAAAAGACTAATTTAGTAAGTGAATTGAATGAAGAACTGAAAAATATTGGAATCCATCATGGAACAATTATCGATGCAAAAAGTATGACCAATGGACTTTCTCCATGGTCTGATGATTCCATTATTATTGGAGGAATGTTACGACGTTCAAAAAATTTTGAGTACAATGAGGAATGTAAAATTATGATGTTTCTTCTGAAAGACGAGCAGATAGCTCCATGTCGTGAAGTAATTGAAAATGTCATTGGGGATATTACAAAGCCGGGAACGGCAATTTTATACACAATGCCAATTGACTTTGCGGAAGGTTTAGGTGAGTAACAAATGGACAGTAAATATTTAATTTTAATCTACCTGACAGTAGGTTTGTTTTTATGTTTAATTGCCGGAAAAATTGTAAAGCAATTCAAGCTCCCTAATGTAACAGGATATATCCTAATGGGGTTGTTGGCGGGAATTGTTTTTGGAACACATCGGATTGAGGCACTTTTTGGAGAAGATGTGGCAGCGGAAATGGTTTCGAAATTTGATTTGGTAAAGGACCTTGCTACCGGCTTTATTGCTTTTTCCATTGGTTCGGAATTCGAATTTAAATATATTAAGAAACTGGGGAAAGCACCAATCGTGATTGCCTGTCTGGAGTCCTTTGGGGCAGTCGTATTTGTTGCGGTTGCAATGTTTTTCGCTACCGGAGATATTCAGTTGTCTCTTGTGATGGGAGCGATTGCAGCAGCTACCGATCCGGCGGCGACTATTCTTGTGGCGCGGCAGTATAAGGCAAAAGGACCGGTTACACAGACGTTGATTCCTGTGGTAGCGATTGATGATGCAACGGCATTAATGATGTATGGAATCTGTGTGGCATTGGCAAAGGCACTTACCGGAACTTTTTCTGCAATAACACTATTGGAACCGGTCAAGGAAATTTTTGGTTCCCTGTTATTCGGATTGATTTTAGGAATTATTTTCAGTATTTTGATTAAGTTTTATACGGGACGTGGAAACCGATTGGCAATTACGATAGCGATGGTTTCTCTTTGCGTTAGTGTATCTCACATTCATATATTGGATTTCTCACCATTGCTTGCGTGTATGGCAATGAGCGTGACCGTAGTAAACACTTCTCATTACTGGGAGCCGGTTTTTGAACAGATGGATCGTATGACTCCGCCAATTTTTATGCTATTTTTCTTTGTGACCGGCGCAGGAATGGATATTACGATTTTGCCGACCATTGGAATGATTGGAGCAGTTTACATAATATTTAGAGTGGTAGGAAAAATTTTGGGAGCATTTTTAGGTGGAAAGCTGTCTAATGCCCATCCGGATGTGCAAAAATACCTGGGAATCGGGTTGATTCCTCAGGCCGGTGTTGCCATAGGGCTGGCAATGATGTGTGGCAGTGTAGTGCCGAATTATGCGCGACAGATTACTGCTGTGGTAGTCTGTGGAACGATTATCTATGAATTGCTGGGACCAATTCTGACAAAGATGATCTTGACGAAAATTGGGGAAATTAAGGAATAGAAAAAGAACCTGCATCAATGCGGGTTCTTTTATCTTATAGCCGGTCAACGAACTGTTTTGCATCTAGTAAGCTGACGTCGGTTGTATCTCTTACCATTTTTACAGCTTTGACAGTATCTCCGGATTTCTTGAGGTTTTTTATTTCTTCAAGGACGTCTTCGGAAATCTGTTCTAAGGACTCAAATTGCTTTGAACTGTTTGATTTTGAGCATGCTGACTCAATGAACGAACAAATTATTTCATACAAGAGAAAGAATAAAAACATGGTTCCGAATTCAATGTACCATTTCTCTGTGTGCCAAACTTTTTTCGTTAAATAATCTGTTAAACGGATAATAATAAAAAAAGCAATGCAACTACCAACAAGGTTTTTAATGTTAATCTTTTTCATCTGTGCCCTCCTATTAGGTTCGTGGGATAATGATATCATAGGATGGGGAGATTAGCAAATGTCAGATGAATCTAAAACAAGAACGAACAAATGTTCTGTTTGCTATATACTTTTATTTGGGGTTATGATAAAATGATTCCATATGGAGATAATACATAGATATTGATGGGAGTGTTTATGGATAAATTTGTATTACATTCGGAATATCAGCCAACCGGTGATCAGCCTCAGGCAATTGAACAACTGGTAGAAGGGTTTCAGGAAGGAAAGCAGTTTCAGACGCTGCTGGGTGTGACCGGTTCCGGAAAAACATTTACGATGGCGAATGTCATTGAAAAATTAAATAAACCGACATTGATTATTGCGCACAATAAAACACTGGCGGCACAGCTTTATGGGGAATTCAAGGAATTTTTTCCGGAGAATGCCGTGGAATATTTTGTGTCGTACTACGATTATTATCAGCCGGAGGCTTATGTACCAAGTACGGATACGTATATTGAGAAAGATTCGGCAATTAATGATGAAATTGATAAATTGCGTCATTCGGCCACTATGGCACTGATGGAACGAAAAGATGTAATCATTATTTCTTCCGTATCCTGTATTTACGGATTAGGAGATCCAATCGATTATAAGAACATGGTAGTGTCTCTGAGACCGGGAGTAATTCGGGAGCGGGATGATATTATTCATCAGCTCATTGAAATTCAATATGATCGAAATGATATGGATTTCAAGCGTGGAACTTTCCGGGTACGAGGAGAGAATTTGGAAGTGTTTCCTGCTTCCTATACAGATAGTGCCATTCGGGTGGAATTTTTTGATGATGAGATAGAACGAATTGCGGAAATTGATACGCTGACGGGAGAAGTGAAGCGTTATTTGGAGCATGCAGCTATTTTCCCGAACTCCCATTACGTGATTCCACCAGAGCGAATGGAGGGAGCCATTAAAGAGATTGAAAAGGAATTGGCAGAACAGGTGGCATTCTTTAAATCAGAGGATAAGCTGATAGAAGCACAGCGTATTGCAGAGCGCACAAACTTTGACATTGAAATGCTCAGGGAGACCGGATTCTGTTCCGGAATTGAAAATTATTCCCGCATAATGGCAGGATTAGAGCCGGGAGCAACGCCTCATACGCTAATCGAATATTTCGGGGACGATTTTTTGATTATTGTAGATGAGTCTCATATTACCATTCCTCAGATTCGTGGAATGTATAATGGAGATCAGTCTAGAAAAACAACACTGGTGGATTTCGGATTTCGACTTCCTTCAGCCAAGGACAACCGACCGCTGAAGTTTGAAGAATTTGAATCTATGATTGACCAGATGATGTTTGTTTCAGCCACACCAAATGTTTATGAAACAGAACATGAATTGGGACGGGCTGAGCAGATTATCAGGCCAACAGGATTGTTAGATCCCGAGATTTCCGTTCGACCAATCGAAGGGCAGATAGATGATTTGATTTCAGAAATTAATCGGGAAGTTGAAAACCACCATAAAGTTCTGGTGACGACTTTGACAAAACGAATGGCAGAAGACCTGACGGATTATATGCGTGAGGTGGGAATTCGTGTCAAATATTTACATTCGGATATTGATACCCTGGAGAGAACAGAAATTATCCGTGATATGCGATTAGATGTTTTCGATGTGCTGGTGGGAATCAATTTGTTGCGAGAGGGATTGGATATTCCGGAGATTTCTCTGGTGGCAATTCTGGATGCAGACAAGGAAGGATTTCTGCGTTCCGAAACTTCTTTGATTCAGACCATTGGTCGTGCAGCCAGAAACAGTGAAGGCCGTGTTATTATGTATGCAGATACAATTACCGACTCTATGGATAAAGCAATTAGTGAAACGAACCGCCGTCGTGGAATTCAGCAGAAATATAATGAAGAACATGGTATTACACCTAAGACGATACAAAAAGCTGTCAGGGATTTGATTAGTATTTCCAAGGAAGTAGATCGGAAGATTGTGGATATTGAAAAAGATCCGGAATCAATGGATCCAAAAGAATTAAAGAAACTAATGGACAAAGTTCAGAAAAAGATGGATCGTGCTGCTGCCGATTTAGACTTTGAGACGGCTATCGAGATGCGTGAGAAATTGAAGGAACTGCGATTATTGCAGGAGAATAATAAATAGAAGGATATTAGAATGGATAAGAAATATATCAAAATTCGTGGAGCACACGAGCATAATTTAAAAGGCATTGATATTGATATTCCAAGGGATGAATTTACAGTTGTAACGGGACTCAGTGGTTCCGGAAAATCCTCTTTGGCATTTGATACTATTTATGCGGAAGGGCAGAGACGTTACATGGAGTCTCTATCTTCTTACGCCCGCCAATTCTTAGGGCAGATGGAAAAACCACAGGTGGAAAGCATCGAGGGTCTTCCACCGGCGATTTCCATTGATCAGAAATCCACGAATCGGAACCCTCGTTCCACGGTAGGAACCGTGACGGAAATTTATGATTATATGCGTCTGCTCTATGCAAGAGCAGGGGTGCCGCATTGCCCGAATTGCGGAAAAGAAATCAAAAAACAGACTATTGATGAAATTGTGGATCGTGTGTTGGAATTACCGGAAAAGACAAAGTTTATGGTGCTGGCTCCGGTTGTTCGCGGGAAAAAGGGACGCCATGAGAAAGTTCTGGAAAGTGCCAAGAAAAGTGGATATGTTCGTGCCATAGTGGATGGTAATATGTATGAACTAACAGAAGAAATCACTTTGGAGAAGAATATTAAGCACAATATTGACATCGTCATTGACCGATTGAGTATTCGTGAAGGAATCGAAAAGCGTTTAACAGATTCCATTGAAAATGCTTTGAAATTGGGTGGCGGATTGATGGACATTGAAGTCATTGGCGGAGAACGTATGACTTTTAGTCAGAACTTTGCCTGTGTGGATTGCGGTATCAGTATTGATGAAATTCAGCCGCGAAGCTTTTCATTTAATAACCCTTTTGGTGCCTGCCCGGATTGTTTTGGACTGGGATACAAGATGGAATTTGACGTGGACCTGATGATTCCGGATAAGAGCTTAAGCATTAACGAAGGTGCAATTGTGGTGCTTGGTTGGCAGAGCGCAAATAAAGAAGGAAGTTTTACCAATGCAACATTAAAGGCATTGTGCAAACGATTTGATTTTGACCTGGATACACCGTTTGAGGAATATCCAGAGCCAATTCAGTACATTTTATTGTTTGGAACAGATGGTGTTTCTGTGCCTGTACACTACAAAGGACAGCGAGGCGAAGGCGTGTACGACATTGTCTTTGAAGGGTTGATTAAGAATGTTCAACGTCGTTACCGGGAAACCAGTGGGGAATCTACGAAAGCGGAATATGAAACATTTATGCGATTTACTCCTTGTAAGGCGTGTAATGGACAGCGCTTGAAAAAAGAGTCCCTGGCAGTTACTGTTGGAGATAAAAATATTTTTGAATTAACAGATTTGTCCGTTGTAGATGAATTGAAGTATTTAGATGAATTGAAACTGACTAGTCAGCAGGAAAAAATCGGAAAAGAAATCCTAAAGGAAATCAAGGGAAGACTCAGTTTCCTAAGGGATGTAGGGTTAGATTATTTGTGCCTGACCCGTGCTACCGGAACATTGTCCGGAGGAGAAGCACAGCGAATTCGATTGGCTACTCAGATTGGTTCCGGATTAGTGGGCGTTGCATATATTATGGATGAGCCAAGTATTGGATTGCATCAGAATGATAATGAAAAGCTATTGAAGACCTTAAAGCACTTACGGGATTTGGGAAATACGCTGGTGGTGGTTGAACATGACGAGGACACCATGCGCGCTGCAGATTACCTAGTGGATATCGGACCGAGAGCCGGATTCCACGGAGGAGAAGTGGTGGCAGCCGGCACTGCGGAAGATGTAATGAATAATCCAAATAGTATTACAGGAAAGTATCTAAAGGGTGAAATCAAGATACCGATTCCAGAAAAACGTCGAGAACCAAAGGGATGGATTAAGGTGGTTGGTGCACAGGAAAACAATCTGAAAAACATCGATGTAGAGATTCCTTTGGGAGTACTGACTTGTGTAACGGGAGTTTCCGGCTCTGGAAAGAGTTCTTTGGTTAACGAAATCCTGCATAAGAGTCTGGCAAGAAAATTGAACCGCGCCAGAATTATTCCGGGGAAACATAAAAAGATTGAGGGCGTGGAACAACTGGACAAGATTATTGACATTGATCAGTCGCCAATTGGAAGAACTCCAAGATCCAATCCGGCAACTTATACCGGAATGTTTGACATGATTCGCGATTTGTTTGCGTCTACAATGGATGCAAAAGAGCGTGGATACAAAAAAGGACGTTTCAGTTTCAATGTTAAGGGCGGTCGATGTGAAGCCTGCTCCGGAGATGGAATTTTAAAGGTGGAAATGCATTTCCTTCCTGACGTTTATGTTCCGTGTGAAGTTTGTGACGGAAAGCGATATAACAGAGAAACATTAGAAGTAAAATATAAGGGTAAAAATATTTATGATGTTCTTGAAATGACGGTGGAAGAAGCATTGGATTTCTTTAAGAATGTCCCAAGGATTTACAATAAGGTGAAGACACTTTATGATGTTGGCCTAGGCTATCTGAAATTGGGACAGCCTTCTACAACATTGTCCGGTGGAGAGGCTCAGCGAATAAAACTGGCTACGGAACTTAGTCGACGTAGTACCGGAAAGACAATTTATGTATTGGACGAACCGACTACAGGACTTCATTTTGCAGATGTTCATAAATTAGTTGAAATTCTTCATCGATTAACAGAAGAAGGGAATTCTGTTGTTGTAATTGAACATAATCTGGACGTGATTAAGGTGGCAGATTATATTATCGATATGGGACCGGATGGCGGCGACCGAGGTGGAACTGTTGTTGTGCAGGGAACGCCGGAGAAAGTGGCAAAACATCCAACCAGTTATACAGCAAAATATGTAAAGAAAATGTTGGAATAAGTTATAACCTCGTTCTTTTTTTAGGGAATTCGTTAATTGGCTAATACTGTACTACTTTAAAGCAACATTTAGACATTTTGCTTAAAAAAATAGTTCAAAAAATCAATTTCATTTAAGGGTTTCTAGACAAGTTATACGAAGATTTTTTTTCTCTGGAAAAGTACTTTTCAAAGCCCCAAAACAGTGCTATATTCAAGGTACAAAGAAGATGAAAATACCTAGAACTTCTACAAAAAAGTAAGGTAACATAATACTGAATGTCAACTCAGTATGAGATTCAAAGAAGCAGAGGATGCTTACGAAAGGATTACAGCGGAACGGAGATGGCTGTAACGAGAGTGTAGAACAGGTGATGTCGTAGAGGGAGACAAAAGATCCGAATAAATATGGTCAATCGGAATAGGAGTTATGGCGAAGAGTTTCCGAAAGCGAAGATGAAGTGAGAAGAGGTAGGAAGAAGGAAAGAATAAGACCTGTTGTTACCCGAAATAGTAGAGGGAGGGTATTTGAGATAGAGAGCACCGGATATGTCGATGATGTATCCGGTGCTTTAATTTTATATATTGGAATGTGGTTTTATAAAATGCATAGCTGTCAATTCGTGTAATAGTTTTTGGCTGATTGCTACGTAATCGTTTCTATGCAATTAACACTGCTATTAATTTTTATTCCAGCTCCGTATAACCCTCTATTTTAAGAGGGCTAATTCATATATCTAATCTTTATTAATCATCCAGCATTTCAACAATTCCAAAAACTGAAATAACAAAGAATAATACTGAGGTTACCACTAAACAAAAACTTTCTGAAAAACCAATAAACTTACTAAAGAATGCATATATTAAGAATCCTATTGGCCACAACATCATGACTATAAATTCACAAGAAAAGTAAAGTCCACAATTCCATTCATCTTTTCTTTCATCAAAAAAGGCAAATATCACTGCACATACTACACAGAAAATAATAGAGAAAATTATGTAATGGTTCATCTGCTCTACGCTTCTACAATACTGTACATATAGAATAAATAGGGATAAACCGGATCCCCAACCACATAGTTTTTCTACCTTTGTTCTTTTAAACGTACCTAACAACATAGTTACAGAAGTACAAAGTAACAACCATATTGCAATTTTATTAGCGGTAAAGGAATCTAAGAACAAAAACTTATTTTTATCACTGGTTACACTTATTGCGATTTCTTCCGCAAAAGCTGAAGCAAGAATAAATCCCATAATAACTGCAAATACTGTACGTGAACCGCTCATTACAGTAGTTCCACCGGTAGTATTACTCTTTGAAGTATGAGATGTATTTGTTGCTTTAGCCGCAACCGGTTTTACATCATAGTTGATAGTTTTAACTTCTTGAACAGCCTGACTAAAATCAGGTAATTTTTCAACAGTTTGGTCATAGACATTCTTGGATTCATATGAAATATTACCATCTTTTGAAAGAATAGGTGTATCAATAACTGATTTAACCGCACCAGCTAATGATCTAGTTACAGCAATCAATTTCAAATCATCCTCTGAAAAGTCCTCTGAAGTGAGTTTTTTCTTAAATACTCTTCCTTCTTTCTTTCTTACCACACCTGCTAATAAACCTGAACACTCTGCAAACATTTTATTTAGATCTCCTAAAAGACCATCAAACATTTCTGATTTTTCAGTTATAGCCCCACATAGCGTCTCAGAGATTTTCATTTTTTCTGAAGCAGCTTCCGCTTCCGCATACATAGTATTTGCTTTTTCAAGATTTTCATCTGCTTTCATACTAGCTGATATACCTGTGAACAGCATAACTGGAGCAGCCACTGCTGTTAACGGAGTCATTGCAGCTCCAAATGATAAGGCTGAACCCGCAAATCCTGCTGCCATACCAATTTCACCTGCCGCTAATGCGGATCCTGCCAAGGCCAGTTCCCCGGTTACAATTGGTAACGCACCACTCGCAGCTAAAGCAACCGCAGCGCCTGCTGCAACGCCCGTAGCACTACTAGCGAAAGAAGACGAATAAATATTTGTCATCTCTCTAATCTCTATAGCACCTTGCTGGTCAATTGTGAATTTAGATATTTCATGTATATCAACAGACTCTTTTACTTGAATATGCTTTACTTTGTCGTATGTTGTAAGAAACTGATTCATTGATGTATCAAGAACGCTCTTCTTATCGTATCCCAGTTTTACGAGAGCTTTCTCTGTTTTATTCTGTGCTACCTCTAGTGCATGTTTTGCTTTGTTATATAGCTCTTGCGCATCTTGTGAAACTCTCTGAGCACGCTCATTTGTTTCTTTTGCACTTAAATGTCCTCCGGCACCAATTACACCTGCGGCAACTCCTAATCCTGCTAATAAGAATGGAATAGGCATAAATCCACCTCCTTATAAAATGTCATCCTCATCACTATCCAAGAATGACTTAAATTCACTGACTGTTTCAAACTTAACCTCGCCACCAAGTTTTCGTGTAATATCATTCGCTCCCGCAATGACACCATCTGCATCTCCTATTTCATATGCTAATCTCATGGAAGATAGTGCTGAATCAAAACATGTTCTATATTCTTGAAAATATGAGTCCAAATATGATTCTAATTCAGCACGAAATGCTCTCGCTTGTTCCGCAGCAGCATTACATTCTGCGATGATACGCATTCTTTCCTCATGCTCTAATTGCTTAGTTTGTAAATTATTAATCAGGTTATTATATAGATTACTTGTAAGCATTGCGCCTACCAAAGCGCCTATAGCTCCTCCTACTATAGGAATAGGAATATATGTTTGTCCTACAGCCATTGAGTACCCCATTGTCGCCATGTTAAGCCCCTTATCGCCTAACTGAATAAGGCATTCCTGTGTAGTAATCTCTC
>JAILRZ010000066.1 GCA_024697845.1 Eubacterium sp.
CATTGAGTTTTAAGGTAATGGGGAAAAAAGAAGAATGGGAAAGATATGCAGAAGGAACTGTGACCACAAAAATTAGGAATCAGGAAAGCAGATTCGTATCTCTGGACGAAATTAGAGAAAAGTGTCCGAATAGGCTGACAGATTTATCTGAAGAGGAAAGTCGAAAGGTTGCGGACGGAAATCACTTTGGAATGCGATATCAGACAATGAAGCGGGAAATAACATTTGGCAAGAGTGAAGCATTACAAAAAATAGTGTTAAGCCCACGGTTCAAGGATGATTTGAAACAGATGTACTTCCATCCATTCATGTTAGATGTAGCAATGGCTCCAATTGATTCCAATGCATTAAAAAATTTTTTTATTCCAGTGTCTTATAAGTCTTTTGTTTTGTATGAAGATTTACCTGATGTGTTTTATAGTCATAGTGTCTATGATATGGCGGAGGATAAATCCGAGGTTATAAAATTTAATGTGGAATTACTCGATGATAGCGGTAAAGTCATTGGAGATATAAAAAATTATATTGTAAAAAAAATTGAGAAAAAACAGAAGCAATATTTATACGAGCTTACATGGAAATCTGTTTCAATGTCGGAGCCGGTGAAAAATGATAATAGCCCTATTGTAATAATTGGCGAGGATAAAAACTACATTAGCAAACTTCGTTTGATGTTAACTGGCCGCGGAATGGACGTTTGTACTTTGGCATGCGATGAAATACAAGCAGATTACGATGGTATGTGGGAGCAGTTTGAGAAATTTGCGTCAATAAAAATAATTGATTGTTTTGGTATGGGTAAGAAGTTTGGTTTTGAGGTTGCAGAGTATGAAAAATTAGAAAGGATGATAACTCATTTAAAAAAGCTGGTATCTTCATTAGTGTTTACAGATGATAGAAAAGAGGTTGAACTTATTCTTTTATCAAATCATGCTTACAAAATCAATGAAACAGATACGAAGGTTAATCCCATAGTAGCAGCTTATGTGAATTATGCAAAGGTAGTACATCAGGAATATAGAAGTATAAAATGCCGATCCATTGATATAGACGAATTTACGGACGGAAGTGTCGTATGCGATGAAGTGTTATGTAGTAATGATTTATATGCGGTTGCATATCGGGAGCAACAACGATATCAAGAACAGCTGGGATTAGCATCAGGCGCAGAAGATAATAATACTTCAGCTATCGTTGATAATGGAGTGTATGTGATTACAGGAGGATATGGTGGGATTGGATTAGCAACTGCCAAGGCGTTAAGTAAAAATAACAAGATTGTGTTGGTATTGATTGGCCGAAATCCTATCGATGCGAATGACAGTGAGAAAAATAGTATCATTGAGGAATTGGCTGAGAATACAATAGAACTTAAGCATTACAACATAGACATAGCTAATACAAAAGAAGTACAACATGTGTTTGAAGAAATAAGAACCATATACGGAAAAATTAATGGTGTTATTCATTGTGCCGGTATAGCAGGTGGTTGTTATATTTTGGAGGAGTCCGAAAAAGATTTTTATGAAGTCGCAAAAGCTAAAACAATTGGATTATGGAATATACACAATGCAACTCAAAAAGATAATTTGGATTTCATGATTTTGCAATCTTCGATCAATACGTTATTACCGAACTATGGACAGGCTAGCTATATAGCTGCAAATGCATTCATGGATGCAGCAGCTCAGCTGAGAAATGATATGGGTATGAAGACCATATCTATAAAATGGAGTGCGTGGAATGTGGGAATGGCAGCTCGGAACGAGCAAAAGGAAAGCGTTTTTTATACATGGGAGCAAAGTGAAGCAGCTGATTTGTTTACAAAAATACTTACGTCAAATGCAGCTGTGATCGTAATGGGAGTACTAAATAAAACTTTTTTATCACATGCAGAAATTACGTTGCCCTTTTTAGTCGACCAGCATATTCTAGAGTTTTTAAATAAAAAAACAATAAAAACAGATCTTAATAATGTAATTAAGATGACAGATGATGTGGAGACTAATCTATATCAGATATGGGAAAACTTTTTCGGAACAGGCGTTGATAAAAATAAGAGTTATTATGATTTGGGCGGGGATTCTATTCTTGCAACACAACTTTTAAAGGAAATTGATTCACTATATCCTAATCTGATAGATATTGGAGATATTTTTATATATAAAACATATAATCAGTTATCCAATTATATTAAGGAAAAGGTGAGTGACAAGAAAGGAAATAACAAGAAGGAAGAGAGCAAGATGGAAGATACCTTGGATAGTATATTGGATAGATTGCAACGAGGTGAGCTTTCGCCGGAAGAGGCAGCAATGTTATAACAAGTATTCGGCGTGTCGTGGTGGTTAGACAAAATTTGTAAGGATGGTGTGTTATATGAAAGCAGTTAAAGAATACATTTTTGGTCAGTTGGTAAACAAGAAAATTGATCGTGATTTGGCAAAAGAGCTTTTATTGGAATTGGATGAAAATGCTACTGATGATATTGCCATCGTAGGCATGTCGGTACGTTTGCCAAAGGTAAATAGTGTACAAGAGTTTTGGAACAATTTAGTGAATGGTGTGAATTCCATGGATAAGGCATCTATCAATCGCTACTCTGTTTGGAAGGATTTTTATCCTGAAAAATTTGA
>JAILRZ010000072.1 GCA_024697845.1 Eubacterium sp.
ATATTGTAGTTTTCTCATATGAAAACGGAATTTATTATGGGGAGCTATATCGTTGTAATCGGGCTACGATAAAGAAGTTTGAAATAAAGAGACGTGATGGAAAAGAGATAAAATAAACGAAAATCGGATGAGAATTTCCCATCCGATTTTTTGTTTAAATGTCGAGAAAAAATGAAAAGTATTTGTTCAAGGCTTTGAAGAACGCAATACAATTTCGAGACAGGCGTAGTACTAGCTGCGTTTGATAAATGCATAAAAACGATACAAAGCTCTTGCTTATTTTTGCTTTTTTTATCTGGAATTGGCGAGAGGAAAAAAAGAAACCAGTTTTAAAAAAAGGCGAATTGACACAAAAATGTGCACTTCATAAAATCGGCTTTGAGAGGAAAGCGAACATTTTTATCAAAGGAGATTTATATCATGAGGTGGAAAAGACAGTTAAGCATGATGCTTACAGTAGTAATGACGGTGGTAATGGGTACGCCAAATTTTCCTGGACGTCAGACAAATCAGGTTCAGGCGGCAACGGCTCCGGTGGAGACGAATACCTATTACAATATTATTAATGTTTCAACGGGACGTTTTATTGACATCCCAAGTAGTACGGATGCAGATGGGACGTTACTGCATACGTGGAGATTGAATGGGTCCGTGGCGGAACAATATTCTTTTGTTCCGGCAAGCACGTCGGGATATTATGAGATTATTCCAAGATGTGCGGCAACAAGAGCATTGGACAATCCATCCAGTAGTATGAGTGCGGGAACCCAGTATCAGATTTATACTCAGAATCACTCGGATTCACAGCAGTTTAAACTGCAAAGTGACGGAAATGGAAATTACCGAATCGTCAATAAGAAGAGCGGAATGGCATTGACGGATATGTTTGATTCTGCAACTTCCGAGGATAGCGTACGTCAGCAGACTATTGCAGAGGATGAGAGACAATTATGGAAAATTGCAAAGGTTCCAAATGACTATACCTTTACCAATCCAATTAAGCCGGACGGTGCAGATCCGTGGGTGGTTCAGGCAGGCAGCAAATATTATCTTTGCTATGCCAACGGAGATAAGAAAATTTATATTCGACCAATGGATAAATTAGAAGGAATGCGTAGTGCAAAGGATACATTGATTTATACGGCACCGGACACAGGAATGTACAGCAAGGAAACCTGGGCGCCGGAGCTTCACTATGTGGACGGACACTGGTACGTGTACTACGCAGCTGATGATGGAACCAATGCGAATCATCGAATGTATGTCCTGGAAGGGGGAACAAATCCGGACAATCCATTGGATGGAAGTTATACCTTTAAAGGAAAAATATACGATACCTCTAACGATCGTTGGGCAATTGACGGAACAGTACTGAAATATAACGGACAGAATTATTTTGTCTGGTCCGGTTGGGATGTGTCCAATGGAAATGAGCAGAATCTTTACATTGCTTCTATGAGCAATCCTTGGACATTGTCTTCTTCCAGAGTCTGTATTTCAAAACCGACAAATTCCTGGGAAAAGACCGGTTCATCCAGCATCAATGAAGGACCGCAGATTCTTGTGAACGGAAGCAAAGTACATATTGTTTATTCAGCAGCAGGAAGCTGGTCCGATAATTATTGTCTGGGATGTATTACTTGTACAGACGGAAATTTATTGAACCCATCGTCCTGGACGAAAAGCAGCAGTCCGGTGTTTAAAAAGACGGAACACACCTTTGGCGTGGGACATGCATCTTTTGTAAAATCAAAGGATGGAAAAGAAGACTGGATTGTTTATCACGCAGCACAGTATAGTGGCTCCAAGTGGTCCAGAAATATTCGGACACAGATGTTTACCTGGACTGACAATGGTTATCCTGTTTTCGGGGAACCGGTGGATCAGGGGGTTTCTTTAACAAGACCTTCAGAAACTTATGCGGCTCCGGTAAACACCACCAGCTACTATAAGATTGTTAACGTGGGAACAGGAAAGTCTTTGGATATTCCGGATAAGGGAGATGCCAATGGAATTAAGGTACAGACATATAAGAACAATGATACGATTGCGCAACGTTTTCGATTCAAACATACTGGAAACGGATGGTACAGCATTGTTCCGAAATGTGCGGAAACAAGAGCAATTGATAATCCGTCTTCTTCCAAGGCAAGAGGAACGGAATATCAGATTTATACCCAGAATGGTTCGGCGGCGCAGAAGTTTAAGTTTGAACATGTAGGCGATGGAAAATATCGTATTGTCAATAAAGCCAGCTTGTTTGCAATGGCAGATACTTCGGAACTGGGAGGCAGTTACATTGCCCAGAGAACACTTCAGAACGAGGATTATCAGTTGTGGAGACTGGTTCCAATGGATGATGAGTCCTCCTATGAGCCAATGAATAACGTTGTGGTATCAACTAGTGACCAATGGACTTCCCTAGGGGCTTGGTCATACTATTTTGGTAATTGGAATAACTCTGACGGAACTTATAGCGGAGGAAGCAGTGCAGACAAATTCACTTTGAATATTTCATCCAATAATAAGGCATTGTGGGGAATTCAGGTGGCGTTGGATCATCAGCAGGTAATTGCAGGACGTCAGTATCGCTATACCGTGAAGGTTAATTCTAGTGCAAGCGGAAGTATTTTAAGTAAAGAAGATATTTCAAAGGAACGGGAAAAAACAACAGCAATTGTGGTAGGGGAAAATACCATTACAGATACGTTTACTGCCACCGGATCCGAGGCAAAAATATTGATGGAACTTGCTTCGGGGATTGATGTTGGAACGACATTGAAATTTACCGGATTTTCTCTGGTAGATTTAACAGTGCAGCAGGATACAACAACGGCTGAGCCGACAACGAAAGAGGAAACAACAAAGGAAATTACAACAGAAGAAATTACGACCACACCGGAGGAGACAACCAAGAGTAGTGAAATTACGGTGGATGAAGATGGTATTGCCACATCCGGAAAGGTTCGAATCAGTGGTTACCAGGTAAGTACTTATTATGAGGGAAGCAGGGTTATTGCTTCTGTGGATAAGGAAATTGACGGAAAAGAAATCGTAGATTACGGGCTGGTGTTTGGATTGAAGTCTTATGAAAATGTGGATACGGGAATTGTCAATAAAGATTTGGTGGTTGGAAACAACAATCCGTATGTCAAAACTTATGCTTCAACAGATAAAGATTTTAATAGTCCGGCAAATGATTCTACGGCAACCACAAAGAATTTCATTATGACAATGAAGTTTGGAAAAAAGAATGCCAGAGCTTATGGAGCGAATTACAAAGTTCGGGCTTATGTGGTATTAGAGGACGGTACTTATGTTTACAGCAAAGTGGGTAATTATTCCGTCTTTAAAATTGCCAAAGTCTTGTACGATAATTGCCTGATGAATTCCCAGGCATCTCACAACTATTTACTGACACAGATTTTAAGAGTTGTGGATGCTGAATATGAGGAAGTGGAATATGATTGGGGAAATACGATTTTGAAACCAACGGATATGTAGATGTGGAGGATATCATGAAAAAAATATGGAATCGTGTATGCTCGGTGGTGCTGGCTCTAACGATGCTGGTTGGACTGGTTTCCGGAGCTTCATGGAAGGTAAAGGGGGATGTGACAACAAGCGGAAATTCCAATGATTTTCCAATTGTTTCCGGAAATACAACAGCAACCCTATGGGTAGATAGCGGAGAGGAGCAGCCGGTAAAGAGAGTTGTGAATGATTTTCGTGACGACGTGAAACGGGTGACGGGAAAAACGCCATCCATTAGCAACAGCTCAACATTGCCAAGTGGTCCGGTGGTGATTATCGGAACCATTGGGAAAAGTGCTCAGATTACAACGTTAATCAACAATGGGAAAATTACCGCAGCAGAAGTTCAAGCAGTGAGAAACCAGTGGGAAGCCTACCTGATTAAGGTGATTGATCAGAACACAATGGTTATTATGGGCTCGGACAATCGCGGAGCAATCTTTGGAACTTATGAGGTTTCGGAACAAATGGGGGTCTCTCCGTGGTATTATTTTGCAGATGTTCCAATTCAGAAAAAGACCAATGTTTTTATGCCGAAGGGTACTTCTATTACGGACAAACCGGATGTAAAATATCGTGGTATTTTTATTAACGATGAAGAAAAATTAGGGGCTTGGGTAGTAAATAAATTTAACCCGGACAATAATGGTTCCGGAAAAATGGGCCCGGAAATTTATGCAAAAATATTTGAATTGATACTTCGATTGAAGGGAAATTATATCTGGCCTGCGATGCATGTGAATGCTTTTGACAACATTGCGGAAAACGGAGATACCATTCGAAAATACGGTGTAGTTATGAGAAAGACGGTATCTGCCGGAGACGAATGGGGAACCTTCAAAAAGAAATATGCTTCTCAGATGGGAATCAGTGCAGATTCCCTGTCCTATGACTATACGGTGAATCCGGATGCAGTAAAAGCCTTTTGGCGTGACAGCATTTCAAAACACAAAAACACGGAAGTGCAGTGGCTTTTGGGAATGCGTGGAACGGGAGATGAACCTTTTAATACTGCAAACTTAAATGATTCCAAATGGGATAAATACGGAAGTACAAGTGAAGGAAGAAAAGCGGGATTGCTTTCCGAGATTATTGCAGAACAGATTAAAGTGTTGGAAGAAGAATTGGGAAAAGAGAAAGCATCCAAAGCCTGTAAGGCAATTCTTCCATACAAGGAAGTGCTTCAATTATATAACAATGAAAACTTTACCTTGCCGAATGATATGACGGTAATCTGGTGTGATGATAATCACGGAATGGTTCGCCGTACTCCGACGGAAAAAGACCGCCAGCAATCAGAAGGCGGAATGTATTACCATGCTTCTTATTGGGCTCCGGCAAATCAGAGCTATATGTGGATGAGTTCCATTCCTCTTAGCATTATCGGAGAAGAAATGAGTAAATGTTGGGATACGGGAATCCGGAATATCTGGGTACTGAATGTGGGAGACATTAAACCGGCAGAAGGTGAAATGGACTATTTCATCCGTTGTGGATGGAATGTGGAAAAATACACAAAGGATTCAGAAGGCTTCTCCAAAGAATGGATTCGAAGAAACTTTGGTCAGTCCTTGAGTGAAAATACAATCAATGAGGTTGCTGATATTCTGACAACCTTTTATCATCACTCCAATATCCGAAAAATAGAACATATGCGTTTGGACCTTTTTGATCAGAAGCATTTCAATGAATGGGACCAACGTATGGAAATGTGGCAAAATCTTTATGATCGGGCAGGTGCAGTTGCAAACGGGATGTCAAGTGATGTTCGCACCGGTTTTTATGAATTGGTACAATGTAAGATTAACTGGGAATATTTGACCAACAAGGCTTACTACTATGCAGATAAGAGCAATCTGGCTTATGATCAGGGGAGAATGTCATCTGCTCAGAACTTCTCGGATATTTCCATTGCCACGGAAAAACAGAGAAAAACAGAAATTGCATATTATGGTACCATTGCCAATGGAAAATGGGTCGGTTTTATTGATCCGGAAAAATATTCTCCACCGGTTACTTCACAGCTTCCGGAAACCAATCCAACACTTGTGTTGGAAGAAACAAAAATGGGTGTTTATGTTCAGGGGGAAGACAAACCGGTAAAGAAGACTTCAAAACTGACGGTAAACCAATACGGACAGGACGGAAAATTTGTGGATCTCTTTAATCAGGGGGCGGATCGTTTTTCATGGAATGCATCTGCGGATGTATCCTGGATTACATTATCCCAGACTTCCGGAACGGTGAATGATGAACAGCGTATCTGGATTACAATCAATGATTACAGTAAGGCAAAAGGAAAGTCCGGTATAATTACAATTCAGTCCGGAGATACTGTAAAGAAAATTAAGGTTATGGTAGAAGATGTGCCATCCGGACTTCAGGATTGTTATGTAGAAGCTGATGGTGTGGTTTCTATGGAGGCAGAGGATTATACGGCCAAAAATAATGTCGGAGCAAAGGAATGGAAAATCCTGAAAAATGCAGGACGCGGATTTTCTAAGGATATGGTGCAGGTAGTGGATCCGGCATTGGGAACGGTTGCAGAAAGCAGTATCAATAACAATAATTCTCCAAGTCTTAGTTATGATTTTTATTTGAATTCCGAAGGAAGTTTTCCAATGGAAATTTATCGATTGCCAACAATGAATGCAGTGCCTAATGGAAAGATTCGTTTTGCCTATTCCATTGACAATCAGACTCCAAAGGTGATTTCTTCTACGGCAGTGGATGAAGGAACCACCAGCAATCAGAATAAACAGTGGGTGAAAAATCTGTTTGGACAGATTGAAAAACATCAGGTGAAGCTGCCGGAACTTTCCAAAGGAAAGCACACAATGAAATTGTGGATGGTGGATAATTATATTGCCATTGATAAAATGGTGATTTATACATCCGGAGAGGTGAAGGAGAGTGCTAACGGACCGGAAGAAAGTTATTACAGTACATATAAAACCACTTTCCGAAATAGCGTAAATCCGGGAAGCAGAGAATCTAAGAAATTATCTGCAAAAAATGTCATGGAACAATGGGGCAGCGGTTCGTTCAAGGAGAGCAGTGGTAAAGTCGGCATTGAAGCGGAATATGCTATGGAAAATGTACTGCAATCAAAAGACCAGGTAACTTCCGATATGGCAGCATATACGGTTTCGAAAAAAGACAAGGCAGCAGAGGTTAGTGGAAAGTTACCAAACGAATGGAGATTGACTCAGTCTGACACCGGATTGGCAATGCGTGTTCCGAACAAAGGCTCCGGATGGTCAACTGCAGCCCAATTCCCAACCTACAGTCCGGAATTGAGTTATCGGGTAAAATTCAGCACCACAGGAACCTATTCCTTATGGCTTCGTTGGAGATATGTGGACAATGCTTCCGACTCCATTCGCGGTGGCCTGGACAATACTTATGTGGATGGTCAGTTTACCGGTAGCGGTGGATTTTACAGTGACAGTAAAGATGAAAAATGGTACTGGCAGAAGGTGGCTACCATGGATGTATCCACAACGAAAGAGCATCTGGTATCCCTCTGGGTGAGAGAAGACGGATTGATGGTGGATAAATTGTATCTGACTACCGGAACAGAAACGCCGGATGATAACAGTTTTGTATTGTCGGAACGGACAGGAACTAATGCCAAGAATACGCTGATGCAAACAATTAGCCAGAAGAAAGAGGCGATGAAAAAGACTTCGTATCCAACCGGAACCGACATGGGAGATTATTCCAAGGAAGCTTACGCTTATTACGTGGAGGTGTTAAACGAAGCGGAAAAATATGCAAAAGGTGGTAATGTCACTGAAAGCGGTGTTACAAATATATTGAATAAATTAGACAGTGCAGAGACTGCATTAAAGGATTCTGTATCTTTGGACAGTATCTGCTCGGATTATCATGCTTACCGCGACTTTGAAAAGGACGTAGTGGGAAAGACACCTTATGGTTTTGAAGTGATGGCATTGACCAATGGTGCAACAGCCAATGTGTTAAGCGAAGGAGATAATAAATTTTTAAGTGTTCAAACCGGTTCCACTGCCGGAAAGGCAAATCTGTTTTTCCCATATCGGGGACAGGTATTCTCCGATAGCAGCCATCTGGTTGAAATCGGATTTAAAGCAAGATTTACCGGAACTTTCCAGTATGCCAACGGAGCAATGATTAAAAATGATGTGGAAAAATATGCCATGGTTGCAGCGTTTGACAATTCCAATCAGTCAAGAGATATCCGCATTCAAAATGGTGGAACGAAAACTGCGGTGCAGAAATTTGAATCCGGACAATGGTACGACTTTAAGATGCTTGGTGATTGTGCAGCTGGAACATATACGGTTTATATCAATGGAACAGTCGTAGCGGAAAACTATAATTTCAGAGATGCAACCGGAACAAACCTGACAGGACATTTACTTGGAATTGATGGATTTGCCAACGGACGGGTGGATTATGATGATCTCTTTGTCAAGGTGATTGCAAACAGCAATCAGAGTAATGGGGCAAAATTGCAGCAGGCTGTTGCAAATATCAGAACACAGATGCAGCAATATTCTTATCCGTTAGGAACTCAGGTTGGATGTTACAGACAGGAAAAATATAATTATCTGCTGACGCAATTGGAGGAAGCAGAAAGTGCAGCAAAGAAGGGAAGCCTGACAGAAGAACAACTGGAAGGATTTGAGAAGAAAATTGCAGATGCAAGAAAGGCATTGGATGATTCTCTGATTACAGTCGATAACAAAAAGCAGGTGTACCATATATACCGAAACTTTGAAAAGGACTCTTTGGGAGACTTATTGCCATATGGTGTGAAGACCGTTCGAATGGATCAGGGTGGAAAAACAACTATTATGGAAGAGAACGGAAATCGATTCCTTCGTCTTTCAACCGGCTCTGAAGCAGGACATATGAATATGTTCTATCCGTATGCAGGGGATACAAAAGTTTCCGGAGACTGCAGGATTGTCATTGAGTTTGATGCCAGATTAAACGGTGATTTGAGATATGCCAATGGAATGATTGCAAAAAATCAGTCAGACAGTGCGGCAACCACCATTGCCTTTGATAATGCAAGTCAGGCAAAGAAAGTTCTTTTAAAGAAGTCCGGTTCTTCATCAACGAAGGTGGCAGAGTATTCTTATGATACCTGGCATCAGTACAAAGCGGTTCTGGATTTTGACCGCCAGGTTTATGATGTTTATATGGACGGAGCTTTGGTTTCAGAAGGATATCCGTTCCGCTCAACAGGAACCGAGGAATTGATTGGTCATTCATTTGGAATTGATGGGTTCAGTAATGGACAATTTGATTTGGACAATATCAAAGTTTATACAAAGGATGAGGAAGTGGAAGATGAAGTTCCAATCAGTGATGGAATCGAAATCAACGGTTATCAGATTAACACCATTGTAAAAGGAATGCGTGCGGTATATTCTCTGGATTCTTCAATTGATGGAAAGCAGGTGGTATCCTGTGGAATGATTTATTCTCTTTCGGATTATGCAAATCATGCGGAACTTTATGTAGGAAGTGACAATGAATATGTTCGAAGTTTTGAAAGTACGGAACTTGGAAAACTGAAACAGAATTATTCTGAAACCGGCAAGGATAATTGCTATGCATTGACAATGAAGTTTGCCACAAATAATCCGTTGGAATACACCACTGGTTGGACAATCAGAGCGTATGCGAAGTTAGAGGATGGAAGTTATGCCTACTCGGATGCTTATTCCTATACGATTTTTGAACTGGCTGAAAAAATGTATGTGAGACGAATGATGCCATCGGAAAACAAACATAATTATCTGTACAGTGATATTTTATCGCTGGTAAATCCACAGTATGGTGTGATTCCGTTTCAGAAAAAAGACAGTTTTGTGACTTTTGATGATTAAACGTTTGGGAGGAATTCATTAGAAATAATGGATTCCTCCTTTTATTTGAAGATTTTACTAGCATTTTTGTTCATTCGATAGTATAATATTACGTGGTCTGCCCGGATGTTGATATCCGGAGACCATGGAAACTAGGAAACGAAGTTTTATTTACAGGAGGAAACCAAATGGTTAGAGCAATTGTAGGAGCTAACTGGGGCGACGAAGGAAAAGGTAAAATTACAGATATGTTAGGCGAGAAGTCTGATATTATCGTAAGATTCCAGGGAGGAAGCAATGCAGGTCATACAATCATTAATGATTACGGAAAATTTGCATTACATTTACTTCCATCAGGAGTATTTTATCAGCACACCACATGTATTATCGGTAACGGTGTAGCGTTGAATATTCCATACCTTCAGAGGGAAATTGATGATATTGTATCAAAGGGCGTTCCTAAGCCACATATTTTAGTGTCAGACAGAGCACAGATTTTAATGCCATATCATATTGATTTTGATGCATATGAAGAAGAACGTCTGGGCGGAAAGGCATTTGGCTCAACAAAGTCAGGAATTGCACCATTTTATTCAGATAAATATGCAAAGATTGGATTCCAGGTATCAGAATTGTTTGATGAAGATACCTTGGTTGAAAAGGTTGCACGCGTGGCAGAACAGAAAAACATTTTATTGGAACACATGTATCACAAGCCATTAATTGATCCAAAGGAATTATTGGAAACATTACATGAATACAGAGATATGGTTGCACCATATGTATGTGATACTTCTTTATACATCAGCAATGCATTAAAAGAAGGAAAGACCGTTCTTTTAGAAGGACAGTTAGGAACATTAAAGGATCCAGATTTTGGAATTTATCCAATGGTTACTTCTTCTTCAACATTGGCAGCTTACGGTGCCATTGGAGCAGGAATTGCACCATATGAAATCAAAGATATTATTACTGTTGTTAAGGCATATTCCAGTGCAGTAGGAGCAGGAGAATTCGTTAGTGAAATCTTCGGTGATGAAGCAGATGAACTTCGTCGTCGTGGTGGTGACGGTGGAGAATTCGGAGCTACAACAGGTCATCCTCGTAGAATGGGATGGTTTGATGCAGTAGCCAGCCGTTACGGAGTACGTATGCAGGGTGCAACAGAAGTTGCCCTTACAGTACTTGATGTACTTGGATACTTAGATGAAATTCCGGTATGTGTTGGATACGAAATCGACGGAGAAGTTACAAAAGACTTCCCTGTAACAGCAAAACTTAAGAAGGCAAAACCAGTATATGAAGTACTTCCTGGATGGAAAGAAGAAATCCGCGGAATTACAAAATACGAAGACCTTCCGGAAAACTGTAGAAACTACATCGAATTCATTGAAAAAGAATTAGGAGTTCCAGTAACAATGGTCAGCAATGGCCCTGGACGCCACGAAATTATTCACAGATAGCACGAGCAGTGTAAAATAAAAAAGAAGAATCTTTCGAGAATGCTTGCATTCAGAGAAAGATTCTTCTTTTTTATTTTATAATGCGACGCATGTGACGAAATAGACCGAAGGTCTATGAGTGCACTGCTCGTGCGTCTTGAAGAAGCGAAGTGGATTCGAGGTATCTGGCTTGTGCTCTATGGAAGGTAAAGAAGCGACGCATGTGACGAAGTAGAACGAAGGTCTGTAAGTTCACTGTTCGTGCTTGTTTTATCCCATACGAATATGATATAATTAAAACAGATTTTAGGACGGATTTTAACAATAGAATAGGAGGAATTTTTATGAAAAGAAAAATCATGGCGATTGTTTTATCGTTAGCGTTGATAGTTTCCGGAGTATCTGTAAATACTGGAAAAGTCAATGCAGCGGAAACAAAAGTGTACTCGATGGGAACAGCGGTATCGGGAACGATTACTAAAACGGTACTGTATACATTAGTTTCCTATTCCACAGATACGTATACATTTAATACAAATAAAGATATGGATGTATCAATTGTGTTTACTGCAAATCAGGATAGTTTGCGTTGGACACTCAGTAGCTCCGGTAGTGGAAACTATTTATATGAATACAACACCGTCGCTGCAGGAATGAAAAATACTTATAAGATGTTTCTTCCTGCCGGAAGTTATACCTTTAAGGTGACAGGTGGCGGTAGTGCTTATTCCTTTATAATTAATAAGTCTAATGCTTGTCAGGTTAAATTTGCAAAAGCCAGCGGAAGTATCAGTGGTGGGGTAAAGAAAAATGTTGCATTTACATATAATTGTACTTACGATTATGCAAAAAAATATTTTTCTATGAAAAACAGTAATACCAAGGTGGCAGATTGTGTCTATTCCTTAAATACAGATGGAACCGGAACAATTACCTTGGATCCGAAGAAAATTGGAAAGACAAAAATATCCATTAGTCTTGCAGGTGGAAATACAGCAATGTATACCGGAACAGTAAAGAGTATGTATCTCTTTGTTGCAAAAGGAAAGACTGTCAAAGCACCGAAACCATCCGGTGTGAAAAAGGTAAAATGGTCCAGCAAGAAAAAGAAAGTTGCCACTGTTAATAAAAAAGGAAAAGTAAAAGGTAAAAAGGATGGTCGTGGAAAAGTAATAGCAAAGGCAGGAAAGACAAAATATACCTATCATATTGTAGTTACTGACTTTATTAAACTTGGCAAAAAGGTCTACAAGGAAATTGAAGAAAATGTAAGAAATCCGGAGAAATTTAAAATTTATAATGTATACAGTGGATTTGACAAGAATATCATTAAAGGTGTTTCAATACCGGTAATATTTGTTGATTTTGGATATCCAAATTCTAACGGTGCAATGGAACGTGGAAAATGGATTGCATTTTATGATGATGTTCACGAATTGAAATACTTCTCAGTAAGTTCTTACTCAGATTTAATGAAACGTAAGACAATTAAACCATCTAAAATTAAAAGATAATGCTTGATAAGAAATCTCCTTCGGGGGATTTCTTTTTTGTCTTTTTATGAAAAATGTAAAAAATATGCTTACAACATAAACGAAATGTGATATATAAAAGTAAAGCGGTGAGGGGAGCGAATTCTTGTCCGAATTTTTAAAATATGATAAAATCAAGCCAGTAAGCACGTTCGTTGTGCATTTTGATGCAGAAGAATGGAATGGACACAGAAGTTTAATAGGAGAACAGGGATGTTAGAGTTTATTAAAAGTCGGAGAAGTACCCGCCGATTTAAAGATATAGCTGTTGAAGACGAAAAACTAAATTCAATTTTGGAAGCGGGACGGTATGCACCCAGCGGAGGAAATAGTCAATCTACGCATTTTATTATTATTAAAAATCAGAAAGTTTTGCAGGAATTAGCAGAAATTGTTCAATGTGAGTTTGCAAAGATGGAGGTAATACCGGGGATGTATCGTTCTATTGCAAATTCTATTAACGCATCAAAAAAAGGAAATTATGTATTTCACTATAATGCTCCGGTTTTGATAGTTACAGCGAATCAAAAGGATTATGGAAATAATATTGCAGATTGTTCCTGTGCTTTGGAAAATATGATGTTGATGGCAAATTATCTTGATTTGGGAAGCTGTTGGATTAATCAATTAAAATGGCTGAATGAAAATCCGGTTGTTCGGAAGTATATGGAAGGGTTAGGGATGAAGGAGTCGGAACGGGTTTACGGAGCATTAGCTGTTGGTTATGCTGATACGGAAGACGGATTTCCAGTCCGTGAGCCGTTGAAAAGAACAGGCAATGAAGTTACGATTGTAGAATAAAAAGAAGAAGGAAAGGTTTTAATTCTTTCCTTCTTCTTTTTCGTCTCTGGTAACAACTTTGTGAATGATCAACATTCCATAAAGCACTAGCGGAATCATAATCATTGACCAGGCACTGGCCTTCCATGCAGATGCATAAAACTCTGAATTTGTATAAAACTTCAAAAATGCAAAAACTAAAGTAAGAACGGCACAAAGTAGCATTACAATTACGCCGGTTAGAGCTACAACTCTACGAGCGCGTTCTATCTTTTTTGGGTAAGTCATTTTTCTCTCCATTTCAATAATATTATCTATAAATCAGACCTTTATAGTATAAATGAAGAAAACTATTATTGCAATTCCCGTTTTGAATTTGTATAATAGGCAGGTAAGAAAAAAATATTGTTTTGAGCAATAACACATCGGAGGAAAAAATGGAAGAAAAAATGGAAGCAAAGAGTTTATTGGAAACTTGGAGAGGGATTGCCTATAATCAGGAACAGACAAAGAGACAGTATAATGAATTTTGGGCAGCTTATTTCGTACAGGAAAAGGAAGTATACAAAGAACTTCTTGGAAATCCGGAAGTGGTTGTTACAGGTACCGTAAAAGAATTAGCTGAAAAATATAATATGGAACTATTGGTTATGGTTGGATTTTTGGATGGGATTAATGACAGCTTAAAAAATCCAAATCCAATTGAAACAATGACAGAAGATACAGAAGTAAATCTGGAATACGAGCCGGAACTGTTATACAAGAACATGGTAGCAGCAAAAGCTTCATGGTTGTATGAATTGAAGGAATGGAATAACTTAATTCCTAAGGATCGTAGAAAAGAATTGTATAAAGAAGAAAAAATGTCCGGTACTGTTATTAAGGGCGAAAAGATTGGTCGTAATGATCCATGTCCATGTGGAAGCGGTAAGAAATATAAAAAGTGCTGTGGAAGATAAAAAAATGCCATCGTTGGATGGCATTTTTTTATTGACATCATTATTCGATTTTTTGTTTTGCCTGTTTTTTCTTTGCGTCGGAATGACCAATAATAATGTCATATTCCGTGGCACGAATTGCATTGACCAGTTCCAAAGCTTCGTCACTGGTTTTATGTGAAATAGAAATCATTTTGCCACTTCGAATCATAAAGTTCACGGAAAAATTGTGGGTTTGATTCAGTGGATTGAGAGGAATATTTCCCAGTCGATAACACCAGATAATGTCACGAAGGGGAATGACTTTCACGCTGCTTTTTCCAAAATCAATAAAGTAGTTCTCCGTAATATACATGGAATTAATCTGAATAAACATTCCGGTGGATAATTCTTCTTGTGCTTCATCAATAATCTCCCGTTGCATTTTTCTTCCTAAAAAGGAACATACCGGATACAAATCAGGAGAAACAAAACCAATAATGTCTTGGATAATCTTTTTCAGATTTATTAGTAAAATCACCAGGATTAACCAAAAGAGGAATAAGTAGAAAATAGGATGATAAGCTTCTCCACTTACAATAAAAGGCCTAGTGACTTGAAGCATGGAATCACGATCCCAAGCCAGGTCTTTTGCAAAAGACTCAGCCATTTCCGTAAAATCGGTATCCGGCGAGATAACCTTTGCGTTAAATGTATAGTTTTTTATTTCATGTTCCGGAGTCTCTGAAACCGGAATTAGAAAAAAGGTGCAATGGTTGTCCTTTAACTGATAGTAATAACCGTACTTTTTCCCGGCAATACTGACTAAATCGTAACCGGAATAACATAAGTGATCGGCAGTCATCTGAATATACTTTGTATCTTTTTTGATTTCATTAACATGCTTGATTTTTTTCGGATGAAAAATGTCAATAAACGGCAATGAAAAAAACAGTACGATACACAAGAAGGAGATTCCTAACGGCAACCATAATGTATGAATACATGCCTTTTTTATTTTCTGAGTTATTTCAATCATAACGCCTCCAATAGTGATAGAATCACTGATAGTAGTATAAAGGAGAGCGCTTTTGAAATCAAGAGATGTATTGCCATTGCTACGGTTACCTGTTAAAATGAACAGGTATCAGGAAAGGAATGATTATGGACGCTTATACAGGATTTGCATCGGTTTATGATCAGTTGATGGATAACATTGATTATGATTATTGGTGCGATTATCTAATTAGTTTATTGAAGAAAAACGGAGTGCCCCCGGAAGGAAATTCGTTTGGAAACAATTTGGTGCTGGATTTGGGATGTGGTACCGGAAATGTTACAGAACGTTTGGCAAAAGCCGGATTTGACATGATTGGAATTGACTACTCGGAAGAAATGTTACAGGTGGCTTCAGAAAAAGGGAACACGGATATTCTTTATTTGTTACAGGATATGCGGGAGTTTGAATTGTATGGAACGGTTGCGGCGGTAGTTAGCCTTTGTGATTCCATCAATTACATTACGGAATGGGATGACCTGGTGCAGGTATTTCGTCTGGTAAACAATTATCTGGATCCAAAAGGACTATTTGTTTTTGATTTGAAAACAGAATATTTGTTTCAGGAAATTGGGGAACAGGTGATTGCAGAAAACAGGGAAGAGTGTAGTTTTATTTGGGATAATTTCTACGATGAAGAAGAACGAATCAATGAATATGAGTTGTCACTATTTGTGAGAGGCGAGGATGGAAGATACGATAAGTATGTTGAGGAACATTACCAGAGGGCGTATTCGATTGAGGAAATAAAACGTGCATTGGAAGAAGCCGGAATGGAATTTGTTCAGGCACTTCGTGCATTTACAGAAGAAGAACCGGATGAACATGACGAAAGAATCTATATTATTGCAAGAGAAAGAGGAAAATAGAATGGATTATATCATTAGAGCAACAGCAGCAGGAAATCAGATCAGAGCCTTTGCAATTACTTCAAAGGAATTGGTAGAGACTGCAAGACAACATCATAATACAAGTCCCGTTGCCACTGCAGCATTGGGAAGATTATTGACCGGTGGTGCAATGATGGGGGTAATGATGAAGGGCGAAAAGGATAAATTAACCCTGATGATGAAGGGAGACGGCCCGATTAATGGAGTAACTGTAACTGCTGATTCCAAAGGGCATGTCAAAGGATATGTTGGAAATCCAAATGTATTGATTCCGGCAAATTATGCAGGAAAGTTAGATGTTGGCGCAGCAATCGGTTATGGAACATTGACGGTCATTAAGGATATGGGCCTGAAGGAACCTTATGCTAGTCAGGTTCCGTTGGGAACCAGTGAAGTGGCAGAAGATTTAACTTACTATTTTGCTTCCAGTGAACAGGTACCTTCCGCTGTGGCTTTAGGTGTGTTAATGGAAAAAGATAACACAGTGAAGCAGGCAGGTGGATTTATTATTCAGTTGATGCCTTTTGCCAGTGAAGAAACCATTTGCTATCTGGAAGAAAAAATTTCCGGAATTACATCTGTAACGGATTTGTTGGAAAAAGGAATGACACCGGAGGATATACTGGAAGACGTATTGGGTGAACTTGGGGTAGAAATTACAGATAAAATCGAGACAGGCTTCGAGTGCAACTGCAGTAAAGAAAAAGTGTCAAAAGCTTTGGCAAGTTTGAGCAAGAAAGATTTGAATGATTTGATTAACGATGGAGAGGAAATTGAAGTGAAATGCGATTTCTGTAATACAAAGTATCAGTTCTCCATTCAAGAGTTAAAAAGGTTAGGAAATAAATGATGAATTTTGGTATTTTAGGAGCGGGAAGTATTGCGGGGGCGATGGCAGAAACGTTGTCCCATATGAAAGAAGCAAAAGCTTATGGTGTGGCATCCAGAAGTTTTGAAAAGGCAGAGCATTTCCGAAAAGAACATCAGATAGAAAAAGCCTATGGGTCGTATGAGGAAATGCTGGAGGATGAAAGGATTGAGGTGGTTTATATTGCCACACCTCATGCATTTCATTTTGAACAGGCAAGGATGTGTCTGGAACACGGAAAGCATGTATTATGTGAAAAGGCATTTACCGCAAATGCAATGCAGGCTGAAGCATTGATTACCATTGCGAAGGAACGTGGATTGTTTTTGGGAGAGGCAATGTGGACAAGGTTTATGCCACTGATTAAGAAAATGAAGGGATTGCTCAGAGACGGAGTGATTGGTGAGGTGAAGTCTATGACTGCCAATCTGAATTTTCCAATGCTTCACAAGGAACGTCTTGTAAAACCAGAACTGGCTGGAGGCGCTTTGCTCGATGTGGGGATTTATCCACTGACAATGGCGTCGTTGGTATTTGATGCGGAACCGGAGCGAATTGTTGCCACGGGAATTTTGACAGAAGCCGGTGTGGATTTGATGGGGCAGTATACATTGATTTTCCCAAATCAGAAAATGGCAGATCTTAATTCAGGAATGTGCAGTTTCAGTGACGGGAATGCAGTACTCTATGGAACAATGGGACAGATGCTTATTGAAGGAACCAATTGTCCGAGAGGAATTAAAGTGTGGGACAATTCATGGAATCTGATTATGGATATTTCCGCAGAAGAAGTGGCTGATTATGATGCAGGGAATCTTACCGGTTATGAATATGAAGTCAGAGCTTGTGTGAATGCAATTGTAGCAGGAAAGCAAGAGTTTGAGGAAATGCCGTGGAAGAAGACCGTTTCTATGATGAAATGGATGGATGAAATTCGTAACCAAATGGGAGTTTCTTATCCTTTTGAGTAAAAAAATTTTTATTTTTATAAAAAAATAGTCGAAAAACACGATAAAAACAGTAAAAAACGTTTTTGCAATCTGACATAATGTGAAAAAAGGGGTTGTAAAAACGTTTTAATTTTTGTAGGATAGTGATAGCGGTAACATTGGACGGACATAATTGAATAATTTTTATTTTTTAGGAGGAGAAATAATGCGATTATTGAAAGGGAAAGTAGCATTAGGATTAGCTGTTACAATGTTGGTATCCGGTTTGACATATCAGGCAAAGCCTGAAAAAAATGTGCAGGCTGCGGATGAATATACTCTTGTATGGAGTGATGAGTTTGACGGAAATGATTTAAATCGGAAAAATTGGAATGTTGAAATCGATGGAAAAGGCGGTGGAAATGAGGAACATCAGTATTACTTAGATAATAAGAATAATATTGATGTCAGCAACGGAACCCTGAAGATTCATGCATTGAAACAGTCTTATGCCGGAAAGGATTATACTTCCGGACGTATTACAACGCAGAATAAGAAAACATTTCTTTATGGAAAAGTTGAAGCAAGAATGAAACTTCCTAGATTTCAGGGAGCATGGCCGGCATTTTGGATGCTCGGAAACAATATCAATCAGGTTGGATGGCCAAAATGTGGGGAAATGGATATTATGGAAGCCATCAATAATGACAATAATGTTTATGCGAACCTTCATTGGTCTTACCAAAATAGCAATGCTGATACAAAGGGAACTGCTTATAATGTAGGTGATAGAACTGCGTGGCATACTTATGGTATGGAATGGACGGAAACAATGGCCCGTTTTTATGTAGATGGTCATGTATATCAGGTGTATTCGATTTCCAATCAGTCAGAGATGCAGGAATTTAGAGAAAAACAGTTTATCATTTTCAATTTAGCTATTGGTGGAAGATGGCCGGGACACACTATTGATGATACGGCGTTCCCAAGCAAATCTACCATGGAGGTTGACTGGGTTCGTGTCTATCAGAAAGGCGTTGCACCTACCACAAAGCCTCCAGTTACAGAAACTTATGTTATTTCTGAGGAAGATGTAGATGTAGTTCAGGATGCAAATAAGAACTTCTCAACCTACAATGCGGGGAATAATTCCAATTGGGCAGGCTCAGCTGTGATCTCAGGAGAAACAATGACAAGCAATGGCGGAACCGTTCAGGTTGAAAAAGTGGGAAGTCAGATTTGGGGCTTACAGGTTCATTCTTCAGAATTGGAAGCAATTGCAGGAAATACATATACTTTGTCAACAACCCTGACATCATCTATTGACAAGCAGGTTCGTATTAAAGTACGTGGAAATGACATGGATGATTACATCTTTTTAGATAAGACATTGTATCTGAAAGCAGGGGTACCTCAAACACTTTTAGAACAGGTTGAGGTTCCGGATTATTTTGAAGGATTCCTAAAGTTGGATTATGGATTTGGAAAAAATCAGGATACGAATGAACAGATTGCGGAAAATACTCCGTTCCAACTTCAAATTTCAAATACAACAATGTTAACCCATAAGGTAAATTATGGTGTGATTGTAAAGGAAGAAGTGACAAAAGCAAGAGCAAAAACAAAGACGGCAAAAGAACTGGAAAAAGAATTCCAAAATAAATGCGGTAAAGCTAAGGTCAAGTTAGCGACTAAGAAAAAATCTTCAAAGAAAATTAAAGTAACATTGAAGAAAAAGTTGATTCGTGCAAATGGATATCAGGTGAAACTTTACTCTTCAAAGAAAAATGCGAAAAAGAATAAAAAAGCAATTGTAAAATTCAAAACAAAGAATAACAATAAAGTTTTCAAATTCTCAAGCAAGAAATTGAAAGGAAAGAAGAAACTTTATATTCGTGTACGTGGATACAAAAAGATTGGCAAAAAGACTGTTTATTACAAAAAATGGTCTGTATTGAAGAAAGTACGTGTTAAGTAAGGATATTGAAACCCTTCTGGTGAAAATCAGGAGGGTTTTTTAGTTTGCTACTGTATTAAATCGTAAAAGTGTGGTATGATTGAGAGGTTAAATATAAGCTATTTTGGAGGAACTTCTTTTGAAACGGATAGGAACAACTTTATTAATTATGCTAGTATTGCTTTGCACAGGTGTTAGTGTAAAGGCAGGAGAATTGGATAAGAATGAAAAAGCTGTATTAACGCAGTTAAAGAATGAGAATTTTCCGGTGGAAATTAAACCGCAGTATTTAAATCAATTAGAAAATTATCTCATTCGGGATGATGTAAAAATGCAAAAAGAAGATGTTGAGGATTTTATTACCTATCTGACGGAAGCTTTAACGGCAAAGGAAGCATATCAGAAACATCAGACCATTAATAATTTCAAGAAAATGTATGTCAATGCTGAAAAAGCAGGAAGTATTCTGGATTTGATTTTGGAATATGATAATTCTGTCGGAAAATTTTATGCATTGGACAGTCAGGGTTATATTGTTATTGATACTGTAAAAATCATTAAGAATACCGGAAACAATGATAACAATTCTGCGGAGAAGGAGTGGAATTTTTCCGTTGAATTCATTTTTGCCGTTGCAGTTCTTTTATGTGGAATTGGTTTATTAGCTAATTTCAGAAGATGGAGCAAAAAACTGAGAGCGAAACATCGGAAAGAATACGATGATGAAGAGGAAGATGAATTAGAGGTTGCCAGTAGAAAAACTAGGAGAGCCAGAAGACAGACTTTTACTTATGTTAACTTTAAAGAAATATTAAAGTATTTCTATGTGCCGATTATTATGGGGTTAATAGTTATTGGTGCAGGTTATTTGGTAATTTCTTCTACGGCTGAATTGCAGGAAAGTGTAAAGAGGAACTTCTTAAATACACAACCAATTTATCTTACTGATGACTTACATGCAGAACCATATCTTGGAAAAGAAGAAGAACAAGGGAAAGAATTGTCATTAAAAAAGATTACTGTTCCAAAATTCAGTGAGCATTACGGAGAAATTGCCTGTAAGGAAATTGAACTGGATGCACCGGTATTTTTCGGGGATCGTCCGGAACAGTTAGCGCAAGGAGCAGGTCACTATATTGGTAGCGGATTGCCTGGATTTGGAAAAACGATTTTGATTGGTGGCCATAATACAACGTACTTTAAAAACTTGGAGAAAGTTAAGACAGGAGATGAATTTAAGTTTACAACTATTTATGGAATTTATCGATATAAGGTAGTAGATATTCAAATTATTGGAAAAGACTTCTGGAAAGCCTATAATTTAGCAGAAGAAAAAGAACAGTTAATCTTATATACTTGCTATCCATACGGAAAATTAAAAGGAACAAAGTCTCAAAGAATGTTTGTATACTTAGATTTAGTAAGTGGACCAAAGGTTACAGAGTAGGAGGATATCGTAATGAAACGCTATAATCGATATAAACTTAAAAAAGATATCAAATGTTATATATTATCATTTATATTAATGCTGTCGTTAATTTCTCTTTCACTGGTGTCATTAGGGACATATAGTATGATGAGTGTCCATGGTGTATTGAACGCGGCAAATAGAGTAGATTATTATGACTATTTAAAAAGTGATATGATGCAGCAGGCATATGATATGGCAATTCCTTTTGGAATAGATCAGATTTTGAAAAAAAGTGAAGTCAAAGAGAAGGAATCCGAAACAACAGGAGCGGAGGAAGAAAGCACTGAGAAAAAACTAGTAACCAAAAGTAACGTTGAAATTGAAGATGGAATTATCTTTATGGAAGAGGTTTTTTCCGTTGAGAAAATTGAGAATGATGTGAAAGCAGTTTTAAAAGCAAAGCTTGATGGAAAAGATTATGAAGTAGACACAAAACAGATGGAAGATAAAATTTTGGAACTTGTGAAAAAAGAATCCAAAACTTTATCTGCGGAGGAAGAACAATCAATTCAGGCATATAGTGAGCAGTTGATGGAAGTGTACAAGAGCAAAGTTGTATTGCCTTCATTGCCGATTATTGTGTGGGGAATTCAGTTTTTCCAAAAAATCATATGGTTTGTTGTACCAATTAGTTTATTCGTTTCATTGTTATGTATTTTCCTTATTATGTCCATGCGGACGGAAACATATCGAGGACTTCGTTTTGTCGCCTATGGAACATTAGGAGCAGGTGCAACACTGGCAACTGTTTTTGCTGCGATGATTTCTGATGGATCCATTTATCGAATGAATATTTCCAGTGCGTATACTCGAAGATTTTTTACATTCCTGATTGGACATGAAATGCTGATGCAGGTATTTGCCGGCATCCTGATATTGTTGAGCGGGGCAATTATGGTGTTTACAATTGCCAGAATGAAATTTAGAGGACGTGCATAAGGTTGAAAATTCTAGTGGACTTTCAAACTTTAGAGTGCTAAAATGTTGATATGTAGTCGCAGGCAGGAGGGAAGCTTATGAGTAAAAAGTTAAGAAATCCGGAAGTCGATCATTTATTTGATGCGATTTTGACATTAAAAGATAAAGAAGAATGCTACATCTTTTTTGAAGATGTGTGTACAATCAATGAATTATTATCGATATCTCAGCGTTACGAGGTAGCGAAGATGTTGAGAGAAGGTCATACTTATTTGGAAATAGCCAATGCAACAGGTGCATCTACTGCAACAATCAGTAGAGTGAACCGTTCTTTGAATTATGGAAATGATGGATATGATATGGTCTTACAAAGAGTAAAAGATCAATAAAAAATAAAAGGTACCGTTGGGTACCTTTTATTTTTTGTGTGAAGATGAAGTAGAATTTGATTTTGTTTGATTCATAGAATCTACCAATCTTTCAATCATCAGTTTTCTAAGAAAAATATCATAATTCAAAATCGAAATAAAGGACAAAGCAGTTAAATCATCATTGTCTTTGGAATCTAATTTCTCCAACATTTTTTTTGAATCGTCCAAGGACTTCATAATCGGGGCAAGTGTCTCGGAACTCTGAATATGTTCCAAATAAACGTTAAATGCTCGCTCCAGGGAGTCATCTTGATTTCCAAACTGATTGGACATAATTGGATTTAAAATCGAATTAACATCATTGATAGAAACCACATTCTTAAAGAAATAGATTAGAATCAATGCAATCAAATGATCCTTGGTATATTTTTTCTTCTCCGGTGGAGGCATTAAATGACTCTTTACATAATTGTTAATCATTGTTTTTGTAAGTAATTTATCATCTTCATGGCGTTGAGCCATTTTTAATTTGTCATTAAGATACGTCGTTACCTGATCCATATACAAATCAATGCCAGGCATATCTTCAATATCAAAACTTTGCAAATCCTGAAATACTTCTGTACATAATTTTTCAATATCCATTGGTAATTCTCCTGTGTTTATTTCTGAAAATCTATAACAATTTTATCACGTAGTAATTAAAACAACAAGGAAAGTTTTTGAAAAACACTTTATTTTAAAAAGAAAACATATGTTCAAATGACGAAAAAAATAGTATAATGATAAGGATTTTTAACAATAAGGGAGATAAAATGGAAAATATATTTGATACATTAAATGATATGCAGCAATTAGCTGTTTACCATACAGATGGGCCGTTGCTTATTTTGGCAGGAGCCGGTTCCGGAAAAACCAGAGTGTTGACACATCGCATCGCGTACTTAATTGGCGAAAAAAATGTAGAACCATACAACATTATGGCCATTACGTTTACGAACAAGGCGGCCGGTGAGATGAGAAATCGTGTGAACAAAATTGTTCAGGGACGCGCGGGAGAGGTCTGGGTTAGTACGTTTCATTCGGCTTGCGTGAGAATATTAAGACGCCATATAGACCTGATTGGATACCAGAATGATTTCGTGATTTACGATACGGAAGATCAGAAGAAACTTTTAAAGGAAGTAATTAAACGATTGAATCTGGATCCAAAGAAATATAAGGAATCAGCAGTGCTTGGCAAAATATCTGATTTCAAAAATAAGTTAATGACTACAGCAGATGTCCGGGATATGGCAAGGAGAGATTTTCGCCAGGTGAACATTGCAAATATATATGAAGATTATCAAGAGGCATTGAAAAAGAACAATGCATTGGATTTTGATGATTTGATTATGGAAACGGTTAAGCTGTTTACCCAATGCCCGGAAGTACTTGCAGGATACCAGGAACGACTGAAATACATTATGGTAGATGAATATCAGGATACGAATGCAGCACAGTTTGCCTTTATTCGATTGCTGGCAGGAAAATATCAGAATTTGTGTGTTGTTGGAGATGATGATCAGTCTATTTACAAATTCAGAGGAGCGGATATTACTAATATTCTTCAGTTTGAGAAGTATTTTCCAAATGCCAGAGTGGTAAAACTGGAACAAAATTATCGCTCTACAAAGAATATTTTGGAAGCAGCCAATGCAGTGATTCATAATAATGTTGGAAGAAAAGACAAGACCTTATGGTGCGATAATGACGAAGGCGATAAAATTGATTTATATCAGGCGGAAGATGGATATGCGGAAGCTGATATGGTTGCACAGTCAATAAAAGAAAAGGTGGACTTCGGAGAAGCGGATTATAGTGATTATGCAATTCTTTATCGTACTAATGCCCAATCCAGAGCGTTGGAAGAAAAATTGTTGATGAAAAATATTCCGTATAAAATTATTGGTGGACAAAACTTCTATCAGAGAAAAGAAATTAAGGATATTTTGGCGTATCTGCGTTTAATTGCGAATGCCACAGACGATATTGCAGTGGAGAGAATCATTAATGTTCCCAAAAGAGGAATTGGTGCGACATCCATAGAGAAGGCCAAAGATTTTGCTGCTGCTTATGGGATGAATTTGTACGATGCATTATTGGAGGTAGAAAATATTCCGGAATTAAAGAGGGCAGCATCAAAAATTCAGAAATTTACAGATATGATAGAAGAACTAAAAGATGAAATGAATCAGGGAAGTCTGAAATCATTAGTAAACAAGGTAATTGAAGAAACCGGATATGTGGCAGAACTTTCAGCGGAAAATACGGATGAAGCCAACGGAAGAATTGAAAATATTGATGAATTAGTCAGCAAGGTTGCAGAATATGAAAACGGAACAGAGGAACCATCGTTATCAGCATTTTTGGAAGAAGTTGCATTGGTATCAGAAATTGACAATTTGGAAGAAGATAGCAGTTACGTTGTCTTAATGACAGTACATAGTGCAAAGGGATTGGAATTCCCGTATGTATTCCTATGCGGAATGGAAGATGGATTATTCCCTGGATACATGAGTATTATGTCAGATAATCAGGATGAGATTGAAGAAGAACGTCGCTTGTGTTATGTGGCCATTACAAGAGCGATGAAGCATTTAACAATTAGTTATGCGAAGAGACGTA
>JAILRZ010000028.1 GCA_024697845.1 Eubacterium sp.
ATCAATTGAAAGATTTGCTTTTGCTAATGCCTTTGTTGTAGAAGCTACAGGTCCAACACCCATGATTTCCGGTGCAACACCACCAAGTGCTCCTGTAACATAAGTAGCCATAGGAGTTACTCCTAATTCCTTAGCCTTTTCTTCGCTCATTACTACAACTGCTGCAGCACCATCATTGATTCCTGATGCGTTACCAGCTGTAACAACTCCGCCTTCTTTTCCTGAGCAGCAACGAAGCTTAGAAAGTGATTCAGCTGTAGTTCCAGCTCTTGGTCCTTCATCTGTATCAACAACAACTGTCTGTTTCTTCATCTGAACTTCTACAGGAACGATTTCGTCCTTGAATTTTCCTTCAGCCATAGCCTTTTCACATTTCTGCTGTGAGTTTGCTGAGAATTCATCTAACTCTTCTCTTGTAAGTCCCCACTGATCAGCTACGTTTTCAGCTGTAATCATCATATGGTAGTTATTGAATGCATCTGTTAATGCATCGTTTACCATTGTATCAACAATAGTAGCATTGTTCATTCTATATCCAAAACGTGCCTTTGTCATTGCATATGGTGCCATAGACATATTTTCCATACCACCGGCAACTACGATGTCAGCATCTCCTGCCTGAATCATCTGTGCAGCCATGTTTACACAATTAAGACCGGAACCACAAACAACGTTTACAGTAACAGCCGGAACTTCAATAGGAAGTCCTGCGTTAATAGCTGCCTGACGTGCAACGTTCTGTCCCTGAGCAGCCTGGATTACACAACCCATGTATACGTGGTCAACCTGATCTGCAGGTACTCCTGCTCTGTTTAATGCTTCTTTGATAACAATAGAACCTAAATCTGCTGCAGGAACTGTGCTAAGTGCTCCACCCATCTTACCGATAGCTGTACGACATGCGCCTGCAATAACAACTTTCTTTGACATAAATTTATCCTCCATTAATTTTTTACACCTACCTTTTCATCATAACATTATTATCATTTCCATTCAATGAATTTTTCACTGAAAATGCTATAATAATCAAGGCAAGCGCAAGATTGTTATAATTTTAACAAATATTATTTTCTTTGTCTAGTCCTATTATTAAAAAAGATAAAACCACCTGATTATTATCAGAAGATTTTATCTTTTTCATTTAAACAGCATATTTGATTCGAATCCACCACCGTTTTAATGGATGGGTCTTGCGCAAAACATCTTTTCTGCATTTCCTGATATATTTTTTCATCTGCCGAATCTCCTCTGATGAAATCATCCTTGCGGAAAATGCAGCGGACAATCCGGTTTCATAAATCCATTCCCAATCCTCCTGCTGAAGTCCCAGACCCTCTTCTTTTAGTTGAAGAAAGATTTCCTTTTCCGATTCACCGGAGAATTTGATTCCACAAATCCTTCCCAAAAGGTATAGTTCCTGAATCATATATCTGATTCCAAGATTATTCCTACGTTTCGAAAAACGGATTTCTTTGTGTTCTACTCTGACAAAATATAAAAACAACATGCCCACTGCAATTACAACTATTCCCAACCCCATCAATATCCAAGGAAGATATTTCTGATTGTCTTCCTCTTGATTTGATACAGCAGTAGGCTGATTCTTTTGTACCTTTGTGACAATTTCTTTTTTCTTTGTTGTTTCCTGTTTTTTTGTTGTTTGCTGAACCTTCTTTTTCTTTTGTGTTGTCACCGGTTCCTGCTTTTTGACCGGTGCAAAATCCTGACTGATTGGATAGGATGTTCCAATGGTATGTTCTCTCGGAATCCATCCAACATTTTCATCAAACACTTCTACCCAGGCATGGGCCATTTCATCCGTAATATACGTCGTGAAGAAATCCTCTTTTCTTGATGTGGTATAGTCTTCACCTGATGGATTTTCTACATTTTGCACACTAAACGGCGAAGATGATGAAAGGTCAACATCGTCAACCTTCTTAAACTGATTTCTTGGCACTGCAAACCCTTCCACATAACGGGCCGGAATTCCCATGGCTCGATAAAGCATTGTAGCGGTTGTAGCATAGTGAACACAGAAGCCTTTCTCTTTCTTTAGAAAATCTTCAATAAAATCTTCTCCATCCGATTTTTTTCCGGGATTTAAATCATAAGAAAAGCCTTTTTCAAAGATTTTATTAATCTCATTTTCCACGCCTTCGTAATCCGGTTGTTTTTCCCTAGTTTTCAAAGTATCAATAAGTTTTTGCAATTCCGGGCTATCCTTAGGATAATCCAGGTAATGGTTGTTGACAAAGGAACAATACGCTTTCCACGGTTCTGAAAAATCATAGTTTTTCACTGCATCGTCGAACTTTTTTTGAATTTTCTCCCCGGAAATCGTATGTTCTCGTTCATCAGAATAATTTTTGCTTTTGTATACAACGTCCTTAATTTTATCCTTTGTTAGAAACTCAAGCACCGAATTTGGAAAACACATATACGAATAATAAAATTTTTCGTCATAATCGCTAACTAATTCTTCATTTACCTCTCCATAATAATCTGACAAATACGGTTGTAATCCCGGAATCTCGTTATGATCCATACGAACTATATCTAAGGAAAGACAAAACGTATTTTTCATTCTTCCTCCGACTTCAAATTTATAGCGATTTTCTCCCTTTAAATCATAATCACCAAAGGTATAGAGCATTTTATAATATACGGAACTGTTTAAGGTTTCAATGCTTTCTGCATTGGGGAATAATTCATGAAATTCCTCCTTGCTGTCGTCATCCATGATTTTCCATGCATCTTTGGTGTAACGAGACGCAGCAAAAGATTTCAGATACAAGGTATTTTTCGGTTTTTGATCTGACACGGTCAGTATCCATTCTTTCTTTTTCGACGGATGATTATGAGCCAGTCCTTTTAAATTACCTTTTCCGATTCCCTGAGTTGCAAAATTTCCATTCTTTCCACCGTCGGGATGAAACAATGATTCAAAATCCATCTTCTCAATTTTCTTTATTGTACTTCTCACAGACCAATATTGCTTTTGGTGATGTTCCCTATATATTGAGATTTTCCCGGCTCCTGTAGTGGACAAACTTCCCATTCCAATCATCAGAATCAGGACAAGTACCTCGTTCCTTACAATATGCTTTGTTTTACCACCCTGGTAACAGATTACCAGCATAAGAACGGAAAAAATGCTGATGCTCAAATACCGTTCATCCGGAAAATGATTACACCCCAAAACCAGGGCCATCGGAAGAAATGGAAGAATTAGAAGAAACAATAATCCCGTCCTTTTCATTAACAGAAACTGTACAAGCATTGCCAGGGCAATGGAACCCATGGCAACAATCCAATAAACCTCTGTAGGAACTGTATTAAATCCAACCTTCCAGGTTTCGTAGGCATCCGTCAAATCAAAGACCAGTTCCACTGCATCCCTCAGGAAATAAATTCCGTCCAGAAAAAAATGTCTCCCCCGCCAGAAAATCCCAGCAATCACAATTATAATGGCAATACGTTTTCCGGCCTCAAAATGCGGTATTCTTTTTCCCAGATAGGAACCGTTCATAACAAAGAGACATCCTAAGAATACCGAAGGAATCACAACTTTCCCTAGGTGCATCCATTCACTTTCTAGTTTTAGGCATCCAAATAAATTGTCCCAGAACAGCATCACAAACAATTCAACAATTCCAATGGATAATATTTTCATGTATACACTTGTGTTTTTTTCTTTACGATAACTAATTCGAATTCCTGACATTTTTCTACACGGAAAAGCCAATGCTCTTCCAATCAATCTCCCCTTTTTTTCTTGGCAGTGTCACCGGTTGTTTTGCAATAGTCATTGTCCCGTCCATAAATACATCAATGACATTACTGAACGGTTGTCCACGAAAGGCATCCTCAAAAACCGCCTCCAAATGTTCTTCTTCGCAAGACTGAATGAATACTAGTCGGTTCAACAATTCATAGACATTTTTTTCTTTTGCAATTTTCTTTTTTTGAACAGAGTTCCGCTCTGATTCGAACCACGCCACCGTATGAATGCACTTTTGTTCAAACAATGACATGGAAAGAGAGGCGACCAGCTCCAATGCCTGAATATTCAGTTCTGTATTTTTCTTTTTATGTTTCACCGAATTGGTGTGAAAAAGGATTAGTATCGAACTCCCTAACGGCTTTCCATAATCCTTGACAAAAAGATCATCCATTTTCGCAGACACTTTCCAATGAATGTCTCTTGCCGAATCTTCTTTCGTATACTCTCGTACCTGATAGATTTCAGAAACATCATCTCCACTTTCCCGATCAGAATGTTCCTCTGCATCTGCAATAAAGTCTCTTGTCTTTTTTGTGATTTCCATTGGAATCAAATGAGTCATTGGCAATACACTAACTCTCATTTCTCCCTGAACCTTTTTTCGAAGACTAATCAATTGGGTCAAGTCATATACCCGGATTTTCTTTACCCCAATCCGAACAGTACCACAATTTTTTATTTCCATAGATAAAGAGACATTCTTCTTTGTTTTCGGCGGAATCACCTGTTTCACTGTTGTTCTCGTCTTTTCTCCGGTAAATGTATTCACTGCTGTTAGATAGATCAATACTCCTTGCGGAAAATATTTTGAGCGATTTTCAACCATAATCGAAATAGGTATTTTCTCACTTCGTTCCACTGAAAAATCCGTCTGTGGAAAATCAACCGCGACATTTCTTTTGGAAAACAAACACCAGACAAATGCAACAATCAGATAAATTCCGAAAAAAGCCACCAACCATGCAGTGGATTTTTCATCAAAAATAAAAAAGAAATACAGTACTGTGATTATAAGAATACTATTTATCAAAAACTGTTTCATTCTTCTCTACTTCTTTCTGATTTCCGGTGCTTCCACGGCACCAAATACCTGCTCTAATATCTGCTCAATAGTTACATTTCCAACTTTCGCTTTTAATGTTCTTTGAATTCTATGTCGGGCAACCGGGAAGAAAATATTATGAACATCTTCCGGAATTACATAATCTCTCCCTTGAAGCCATGCCTTGGCACGACTCATTGCTGCCAACGCAACAGTGCCTCTCGGACTGATTCCCATAGCCACCATATTATTATTTCTAGTTGCTTCTGCCAGTTTTGCAATATAGGTAAAGATTTCATCACTCATATAAATTTTTCTTGCTTCTTCCTGCATTGCAAGAATATCCGAACCTTCCAAAACCGTCTCCACTTCTTCCGTTGTATGATTTTCCTGACGACGTTTCAGAATTTCCGCTTCTTCTTCTACCGTCGGATACCCCATATTGATACAAATCATAAAACGGTCCAACTGGGATTCCGGCAATAACTGGGTTCCGGCAGAACCTTCCGGATTCTGAGTTGCCATGACAATAAATGGATTTCCGGGAATTCTTGTTTTACCGTCCACGGTAATTTTTCTTTCTTCCATAACTTGTAATAAAGCAGACTGGGTCTTTGGAGAAGTACGATTGATTTCATCTGCCAAAAACAGGTTGCACATCAACGCTCCCGGCTGATAAACAAATTGTCCGGTTGCCTTATCATACATGGAAAATCCGGTCAAATCCGACGGCATAATATCCGGTGTAAACTGCACACGTTTTTCCTGAATCCCCATCGCTTTGGAAAAGGCTACTGCCATAGTGGTTTTTCCCACACCCGGTACGTCTTCTACCAGAATATGTCCGTTGGCTACAATCGACGCCATCACCAATTCAATGACATCTTCCTTACCAACCACAACTTTCTTTACTTCATCCATCACTGCTTTCGCTAGTTTGTTTTTATTTTCCATATTCACCTCAACATAAAAATTTAGCCCACCTGACTGAACAGGCGGGCTAATTATTCTTCTACTATTTTACTTCGTAAATCCATCCTTCCGGAGCTTCAATTCTTCCCATCTGGATTCCTGTTAATGTATCGTATAACTTTTTAATTGTCGGTCCCATTTCATCCATTCCGCTTGGGAAGCAAATTTCTTCACCGTGATTGTAAATCTTACCAACCGGTGAGATTACTGCTGCAGTTCCACATAAACCACATTCTGCAAAATCTTTCACTTCTTCAAAAGCTACTTCTCGATGTTCTACTTCCATTCCCAAATAATGTTCAGCAACATACATAATAGAACGTCTTGTGATAGAAGGTAAAATACTGTCAGACTTTGGTGTTACTAACTTTCCGTCTTTTGTAATAAAGATGAAGTTTGCTCCACCGGTTTCTTCAACCTTTGTTCTTGTTGCAGCATCCAGATACATATTTTCTGAAAAGCCTTCTTCATGTGCACGAACAATTGGATACAGACTCATTGCATAATTAAGACCTGCCTTAATATGTCCTGTTCCGTGAGGAGCTGCTCTATCGAAATCACTTACTTTAATAACAATTGGTTTTGCTCCACCCTTGAAGTATGGTCCAACCGGTGTAACAAATACTCTGAACTGATATTCCTCAGCCGGCTTTACACCGATAACCGGTGAACTACCGAACATATATGGTCTGATATATAATGTGGCACCGGAACCATATGGTGGTACAATATCTAGATTTGCCTTAACTGTCTCAGCAACTGCTTCAATGAATTTATCCTCCGGATAAACAGGCATTTCTAATCTTTCACAGGAATCTTTCATTCTTGTTGCATTTAAGTCCGGGCGGAAAATAACAACCTTTCCGTCTTCTGTTGTATAAGCTTTCATTCCTTCAAAGCATGTCTGTGCATACTGTAAAACGCCTGCACACTCACTGATTACAACTTTGTCATCAGATGTTAAGGTTCCTTCATCCCATGCTCCATCCTTATAGTTTGAAACAAATCTCTGGTCTGCCGGAATGTATCCGAATCCAAGATTTGCCCAGTCGATATTCTTCTTGTCCATCTTATATATCCTCCGTAGTGTATTAATATTTCGATGTCGGGGAAATCACTGAGGATTTCTCGCATTGTATTAAATATACTACTATTTTTTTAACCGGTCAATATAACAGTCCAAAATCTTCTTTCTATTAATTATTTCCCATTTTGGAAAGATTCTCCCTAATTGTTCTCTTTGTTTTCAAAAGTTTTCCACTGATATTGATAGCAACTGTCCGGATAACGTACTTCCGAAGAATTGACAGAATCGTCTTCTTCCAGAATCAGATGATTCAACTTTGCATCATCCGGTATTTTAATTCCTCCACTCAGCCAATAACGATCATAATCCATTTCATATGCTTCAGCATCCTTCTGATAAAAAATAATTTGATCATAACCCTCAACCATTGGTATTTCACATTTCAAAATCCGCCCAGATACATTCTCGCAGGAAAGGTCAAATTTTCCTAAATGGCATAATGGTAATTTTGTTTTTGAGTCAATGAGATTTCCATGAACCTTTCCTTCTCCCCAACTTTCCGGACGACTAAAGTAAACCGTTCTTTTTGGAGCAGATGCAGTATCAATGTCTTTGATATTCCTTGCGTTCTTTTTCATTTCAATGTAATAAAAATTCAGAGCATTCATTTCTTTTAGAACTTTCATTGTTTCAACATAGGTTTCATCAACAACCCATTCCACATTTAAATAATGATCCTGTTTATCTTTATAATCTAACTGAAGTCTGTATACTACAGAGCTGTTTCCACGATTTTCATTGAAACTAGCAGAGCCGTCCTCGTATTTCACGCCATCAATTGCACCATTCTGCTTGTAGTCGGAACGTAATGCATTTAATAAACGTTCACTTTGTTCTTTGGTCATGTCGATTTCATTACTCAATTCGGCATATCCTACCGAGTCAATATACAAGGTTCGATCCTCTAAATATCGTTCCGGGATTTCACTAATTCTTTCCCTTCGAATTCCCGCAGCATTCAATACATTAGTATACTTATCCAAAACAATATGGTCTTGTACCCGAACCTCATAATATCGGGTTACTTTTTTCCCATTTTTCAAAAAATATGTAATTCGAATGTCCCCAGAGACATAATCAAACGCATCACCCTCATAACCGTTGTTATCATACCAATAACCGGAAAGAGGATACATTCCATTCTTTTTATAACGCCCCTTGGCATCAACAACTTTTTGATGAAATTTCAAAATACTTTGTATATCTTCTGGCTTTGAATAATAATCCTGCATAATGTTTTTGTTTCCTACATAAAATTCATCTCCAACATATACAGCGCCTACCTCCTGCACGTCTTCAGCGTCCGGAATGTAAGTATCATATCCCAATCCTCCTGTAGTAACACTGAATAAAAACAGGCTTGCAATCACAATGACTCCACCACACAGTTTCAGACTGCTCAGGTAGTTTGTCAAACCTTTATAAAAGATTAAGTGTAACAGAATATTGGCTACCATTACGCCGATTACCAGTCCAATATAGAACCATACATAACCGGATAACATGGAATTATTTACTGCTGCTATGTAAGAAAGAACCCATCCCAATCCAAATCCGCCTCCAAAGCATACAATAAATTTAATTGTATTGGACAATACAGAAAACGTAAAAGAGTTCTGTGCAGTTTCTGCTTTTCTTTTTTTGCAAAGAACCGTGCAACCAACCAATACAATGGCACTGATTACAACCCACCAGATGCAATGTAAAATCAGGCATTCTCCATAGGCTCCTGTGAATGCCGCTCCTAATGGTGAAAAGAATGTAAATACAGAAGCATCCCAGCTGATCATTTCCATTCCCGGAAGAATCATTGCCGGGAACAACCCTAGAATTGTAACACAAATCGGATATGCTACATTTAAGGCAAGATACGATATTACCATATCGGCCACCGTTCCACTACAGAGGGAGATAAATGCAATAAATGTGGTATTTCCCCAAACCGCAAGCAACAGACTGATTACCACTTTCATATCCGTAACAAAGCCTTCTCCGCTTAAAGTTAAGGATGAACCGATGATTCCCCAAAGAAGGATTGGAATCAGTAACATTCCCAACACAGAACAGTAACGGGTAAAAAACATTGTTCTTCTGCTTACCGGAAGGCTTCCGAAAAAATCTACACAGCGCTTATTGTGCATGTATGAAAATGTAATAAAGGAAATCACTGTAGACATTGCCACCGCCACAAGAATAAATGGAATCAGTGTTTCCGGTACACTTTTCATCGTGTTAATATATCCCACACGGCCTTCATCCGGCGCAGCTGTAATCAACCATAATAAAAATAATTGAAGCACCGGAAATGATAAAAAGAGTAAAATCCAATACGCAATGGAAATAGGCATATATTTCCGAATTGTCCATTTTGATATTGCTTTTATTTTTTGCATATGATTACTTTCCATATCCTACATCCTCCATTTCCTTAATAAAGACTTCTTCTAATGTCGATGGAAGCACCTCCAAGAATGACGGTTCAAACCGGTTCAGTTTTTCCAATGCTTCCTCCAGATTACCACGTACGATTACGTTGTAGTAATTTCCCACCTGGCTCTGAATTTCCACTTCAATACCTTCAAAAATATCTGCTTCCGGCATTGTCTGGAATGCTAATTGCACTTTATTAATCTGATTTTTCAGGATATCGGTTTCATCATTTGTCACCATATTTCCCTGATGAAGCAAAATGATTTTGTCACAAATATCGTCAATTTCTCTTAAGTTATGAGACGCAATGATACAGGTCATTCCACGGTCAGTAACATCTTCAATAATCAATCGTTTCAAAGACTTTCTGATAACCGGATCCAGTCCGTCAAAAATTTCATCTAAAAACAAATATTTCGGTTGTGCGGCAAAAGCCAGGATCAAAGAGGCCTGACGTTGCATTCCCTTACTCATATTTACAATTCTTTCATTGGTTTTAATTGGAAAAATCTTACACAATTCCTGAAACCGTTCTTCATTCCATGTAGAATAAATATTACGAATCAGTGCTGCAAGATTCTCCACGGTGCTGTCATTAAAAAACCAAGGGTAGTCAGGAATAAAATAGCATTTTTCTTTTACGCTTTCATTGTCAAATGCCTTTTCGTCATCAATATAAACGTTACCCTGATCTGCTTCATATACACCGGATAGGGTACGAAGCAAAGTACTCTTACCACTACCGTTACTGCCAACCAGCCCCCAAATGGAGCCTTCCATAATCTCACACTCTAAATGATTTAACGCCACTGTTTTTCCAAAACACTTGGTTAATCCTTCTATCTTTATCATGTTTTATCCTCCTCATAGATTTCCTGAACAATTTTCAAAACATTCTCTTTGCTAATGCCATGCTTATATGCCACCTGAATTGTTTCTCTTAAATCTTTTTCTGCCTGAATTTTTGCCGCCTGATTTTGTCCTAATTGTTCGGAAATAAAGCTTCCTCGTCCCACTGTGGAATAAATATATCCATCAGACTCCAGCATTTTATATGCCTTGGAGACAGTGTTTGGATTAATTCCCAGTTCTGCCGCCAGGGTTCGAACCGGAGGAAGTTTTGTATGACTTTTTAATACCCCCATGGACACCAGTCTTACAACATCATCATAAAGCTGCTGATATACCGGTGTTCGGGATTGAAAATTTACCGTAAGCATATTTTTTGTTCCTTTCTTACCACATTTTCAAAAACTCATCTTCCGTAATAATAGAAACGCCTAATTCTTTTGCTTTTTTGTTTTTTGACGAACCGGAGGTTGCGTCATTGTTAATTAAATAATCGGTCTTGGAAGTCACGGAACCGGTTACCTTTCCCCCACGTTGCTCGATATATTCTTTCACCGCTTTTCGATTTGGGAATTGTTCCACACTTCCTGTAATTACAAAAGTCAGACCTTCCATACTCTGTACTTCTGACTGCTCCTGTTGCTTTTCAAATGTCACTTCATTTAACAGATGTTCTAATTCATCCAATCGTTTCTCATCTTTAAAATATTCGCAGAATTTCTCCGCCATAATATTTCCAATGCCATCAATTTCAATCAGTTGTTCAACGGTTGCTTTTTTAATCTTGTCCATATCATACTGAAATGCTTTACAAATTAATTTTGCATTGGCACTTCCAATATTTGGAATTCCCAGACTGTACAAAAAAGCGTGCATTGGGACTTTTCTTGATTTTTCAATGGCCGCCTGCAGATTGTCAAAGGATTTTTCCCCGAATCCTGCTGTCGTAACAATTTCCTCACGATAGCGATCTAAATGATAAAAATCCGCAAATTCGTGCAGGTACCCTTTTTCAATAAATTTCTGAATCGTCTCTTCCGATAACCCTTCAATATTCATTCCATCTCTGGAACCAAACAAGGCAAATCGTTTTACATGTTTTGCCGGGCATTCCGGATTGGCACAAAACAACGTTTTCACACCATGATCATTGTTAATTTCTGTATGTTCACCGCAGGCAGGACAATGTTCCGGTACCGGATTCATTCCACTCTTGGTCAGGTTTTCTGAAATCTGAGGGATAATCATATTGGCCTTATACACCATAATGTGATCGCCGATTCCAAGTTCCAATTCTTCTACAATGCTGACATTGTGTACACTGGCACGGCTCACTGTAGTTCCTTCCAATTCCACCGGTTCAAATACTGCCACCGGATTAATCAAACCGGTCCTACTTGGACTCCATTCAATTTCCTTCAAGACCGTTTCTGCCTGTTCATCTTCCCATTTAAACGCAATTCCGTTTCTTGGAAATTTAGCGGTTGTACCCAAAGACTTTCCATAAGCAATATCGTCATACATTAAAACCAGTCCATCGGACGGATAATCATAGTTTTGAACCTTCTCTGCAAAATACCCTACGGCATCTCCCACTGTTTCTGCCGAAACTCTTTTTGTTTCTACGGTTTCAAATCCTTGTCCATCAAGCCACTGCATTTGTTTTTCAATGGAATTTTCAAATTCCACTTCCCCTGCCTGAATCAATGCGAAAGCAATAAATTTCACATTTCTTTTTGCTGTAACTTCACTGTTTAACTGACGCACTGATCCGGAGCATAGATTTCTCGGATTTTTATATTTGGCATCCGCGTCTTCAATTTCCTGATTGATTTTTTCAAAATCGGTATAACTAATGATTGCCTCCCCTCGAAGAATCAAGGTTCCCTCGTAAGGAATGGATACCGGAATATTTTGAAAGGTCCGGGCATTGTTAGTAATCACTTCACCAACCTGTCCGTTTCCTCGGGTAACGGCTTTTTGGAGTTTTCCATTTTCATAGGTTAATACTACCGTTAAACCATCCAGTTTCCAGGATAACAATCCTTCCTGATTTCCAAGAAAACTTTGAAGCGCTTCCATCTCTTTGGTCTTATCCAGGGATAACATTGGTTGCTCATGCTGCTCCTTCGGCAGTTCACTAACCACTTCATATCCCACATGAATCGTGGGACTGTTTGCCAGTACCATTCCGGTTTCCTGCTCCAAAGCAACTAATTCATCATAAAGCTTATCGTATTCGAAATTGCTCATGATTTCTTTTGCATCCTGATAATAAGCTTTGGATGCTTCATTTAATATTGCAACTAATTCTTTGATTCGTTCTGATTTTCCCATTTGCACACCCCTGCCTTATTTGATTAATAATTGATATTCTTCATCGGTCACATCTCTGTAAGAACCTTTCGGAAGATTTTCCAACTGAATATTCATAATTCGAATTCGTTTTAATTTCTGAACATGGTACCCTAAAGCATCACACATTCTTCGAATCTGTCGGTTTAACCCTTGAGTCAATACAATGCGAAACGTATGCTTTGACACCTTTGTTACGGTACACGGTCTGGTAACCTGATCTAGAATTTTGACCCCTTCGGACATTGTTTTCAGAAATTCTTCTGTAACCGGCTTATCTACCGTCACCACATATTCCTTTTCATGGTAATTGGAAGCCTTCAAAATCTTGTTAACTAAAGAACCATCATTGGTCAATAAAATCAGTCCCTGAGAATTTTTATCCAATCGTCCAATCGGGTAAATCCGTTTTGGATAACCAATATAATCAATGATGTTATCCGGATTAGTTAAATCCGATGTACACTCAATCCCTACCGGTTTATTAAATGCAATCAGAATATGTTCTCGTTCCCTTTCCACAGGTTTTCCGTTGACTATAATTTCATCTTCTATGGATACTTTTTGTCCCATAACCGCCGGAATTCCATTTACCAGTATTTTTTGTTGTTCCACCAACCGATCTGCCTCTCTTCTGGAGCAGACTCCGGCATCACCTAAATATTTATTAATTCGAATTGCTTCTTCCTTATTTAATTCCTTTTTTAATCGATTCTCTTTCATATCCTCTTACTAAAGATGGTGTCGGAAAACCGACACCACCTATATTGCTTTCTTATTCTTTTTTCTGTGAATTTCTTTCGTTCAATTCCTTTAAGAATTTATCCAGATACTCGTCTTTTGTTCTTGCTGCATCTTCTTCTGATTTTGCATCTCGAAGTAAGTTCTGAACATCGCGGTCTTTTGAAACATCCTCAATATATTGTTTCACATCATCCGGAATCTTATTCTTAATATAAACATTGTTCGTTTCACCCTGACGCATCACATAAAATACTGTAATGTTTGGTGCAGGAGTGGAAATATTCTTATACGTAATCTGATAGTATGCATAAACAATGTATGTATCGTCGTATGGCCCAGGTTTTGTATAACACTCTACATCAGAGTAACTCTTAATATATTCTCGACGTTTGATATTATTCAAATCATCCAAGTCCACTACACATTCTCGAATGGCATCCATTCGCTTTTCATCATCCTGAATCAGATATGCCTTCAAATAGTTCTGAACAAGTTCTGTAATTTCCGGGTATTTGTCATCTTCCAGCGGTGCGGAAGAATATGCCTTGGTTGTTTCATTATCCTTCCCTGTTTTAATATCTCCACTAAACATTTTTACGACAATGACTACAACTAAAACAAACAATAAAGCCAATACTGAAAATGCAATAATCCGGTCTAATCGGATTCGCTTCTTCGGTTTTCTATTTTGATTGACAGTTCGACGAGGACGATGAACTTCCTCAACTTCACGAAGCATTTCCTCTATTTCTTCACTCGTCAACTTCTTCTTTTCTTCAGTCTCCACTTTGAAAATCTCCTTAATTTACACATTTTAAGGACATCATAACAAAAAACCCCTAAAAATTCAACTTTCATCTTTTGAATTATGCAATATGGTGCAATTTGTTGTTGCGTTTTATTTTTTTCTAAGGTAAAATACAAGAATGCACCCGTAGTATAACGGATAGAACGCCGCCCTCCGGAGGCGGTAATACAGGTTCGATTCCTGTCGGGTGCACTATTTTTTTGTCTAAAAATACGGTATTCTAATAACTAATATCATCCTCCTCTCTGGAATAAATATATACATGATCTGACAGCACTTCTGTCGCATCAACATCTTCTTTATTTACTTGCTTCACCATCTTATTTAACCATTCCAGGTCCCAATGAGTTCCCACAATTAAAATAACTTCATGAATTGAACTTGGAATAATACAGAGATCCGACTGATGTTCCTGTGCAAAATTTCGTAACACCCCGGGATAGGTAATGCATGCTGCACCATTCAGTCGTTGTTCATTAGATAAAATATACATCTCCATATTTTTCTCCATCTTCAGCTGACTGACTTCTTCCCGAATCACCTGTTCCACTTCTTCAATTTTATATGCTCCATAACTGCCTTCTTCTGCAAGAAATCCATCTTTATCTTCTCCCATGGTGTGTTTCAAATCCTTCAAGATCATGTCCGATACAAGTTGTTCCATATCACAAATCCATGACGGATATTTCTGCCAGGTGTTCTTTAATGCAATTTCCCTGATTTCCTCGGCTGTCTTTCCCCAAGTTTCCAAGTTATAGTTATGAACCATTACCGAAGAAATTCCATTTTCATCACTTTCCAGATACATATAGAAAACAATTGCCAAGTCCAGAAACTGAAAATGAGGTGCATCCTTTAAAACAGATTGATTTTTCTCATAATTAATCAGCCTGTAGAACAGCTTTTTCCGAATGCGTTCGAAATCCGATAATTCTGTCAAATCCACATTCGCATGAAACGCATTCATACTATTTTCATAGATTGCAAATATTTCTTTACATATACTGTCTGTACTTCTACCTTTTTTATACTCCTGATAATATTGCCTTAAATAAATAGACGGCGTGGCTCTTTCTTCTTTTCTGAGAATGCTGACAGCTTTCATTCGAACACCATTATTTTTCAAGACGTTACGAATGACTACTGTCCCATCCTCATATTGTTCTTCTACAATTTCTGTTAATTTTTTCTGAATGTCTTCTGTAAATTCCTCGTATTTCATTCAATCACTTTTTATACAAAGAATCTCACATATGATATAGTCGCTTCCCACAATTATAACGTGATGTTCATTTCTTTTCAAGCACTATTTATTTCTAATTGCATCGATTGGACGCTTTCTTGCGGTACGATATACAGGAATAAAGCTTGCCACTATGGCTACACCAACACTAAGTGCCAGCAACAACAGAATCTGACGAACTCCAAAGTTTAATACTGTCACCACAGTTCCTGCTTCTATTCGAATCAGATAATTCAATCGATTGACTGCAAAGGAAGTTGCTGCACATGCCAAAGCGAAATTAATCAATGCGATAATTATGCTTTCTGAAGCAAAGATTCTAAACACATCATTACTTCTTGCTCCAATAGCTCTTAAGATACCGATTTCCTGCTTCTTATAAGCAATACTGGTTGAAATGAAATTGGCCAACATCAATCCTGCAAACACAGCAAATCCGATTCCCACATAAATAAATCCTTTGGAAACATATTTTAAAATGCTGTCAACGGCACTCAGTTCATAAGTAACTGAGTTATTCATTGCATAGGAAACCATCACTCCGTCTTTTTCTTTCTGATTGGTTGTTGTATACTTCACAATCTTTTCAATTGCAGAACGCTCTTTCGGCATTGGAGCTACAAAGTATTCATAGGTTCCTTTCATTCGTTTCCATTCTTCTTTAAAGTTGTCTTTGGAAACGATTAAAAGACTTGCTGCTTCCTTATAATTTTCATAATCTATCACGCCCACAATTTTTTTTGTAGACTCGCTGCCGGAACCATCCTGATAGTTTTCATAGTTGTATTCCACCTCATTATTCTTTTTAAGAGCTTCAACAATTTGTTCCATTGAGGAAATTTCATCATCTTCTTCTTCGAAACAATCTGAAGAAACAATGATTTCATCTGGATTTAATTCTTTTTTCTCTCCATGAATCCATGTTACTTTAGAAGAATCAATTTCATCTAAAGTTGTAATGCTGCAGGCACAAACTTCCTTTTCATTCAGATTCATCTGAATATCAAAATCATCCATTGGGATACTTTCAATCATATATGCCGTCATTTCGTTCAATTGGCTATTGCTAATAAATAACGCTCCGGAAAGACTGTATCCTTTGATATAATCCAGTTCCTGTTCCATTGCAAATTTTCTGAGTTTATCTGCTGTTGTATCATCTGACGGATCATCTAAAAGCACATTGTATCGTTCGATATCCAAATGAGTATCAATAATTCCGGAAACAACAAATTCGTATTGTTCCACCTGGATTTTTTTACCAATCATATCCTGATATTCTTTAATTGTCTGTGCTTCCTTTTCTTTGCGGGTACCGTCTACATAACCAGCCTTTTTATAGGTGTCGAATGCATACTTTGTAATTGCCACTTCATTGCTTCCTTCTGTTGGAAGTTTTCCTGCAATCAACTGATATCCAAATTGATTTAATTCCTTTTCCGAATAACTTGCAAATCCTGAATAACCAGTACAATAAGGTGTTGGGCCTTCATCCTCAGTTATTTGCGAATCCTTTCCCGTATTGGTTATTGTTAAATCGATGTTTGGAACAAATACCCCTTTTAAATTGAGCCCTGTTTCTTTAGAAACCTTCTGAACAATTGATTCCGAAGAGTTTACCCTGTTCTCGTTCTGATAGATTCCTTCACCTTGAATCAGAGTTCTTTGAAGGGATACATAATCCACCTTGGAATCTACAATGGAATTGGTGCAAGTCTTCACATTATCATAACTACTAAAAGTATCTGCCATTGCAAAGAAGGAGAAAGAAATAAAAGATAACAGAATCGTTATAACCAATCGAATCTTCTTATGCTTTAATCCGCTTGCTCCAATCTTAATGGAGTTTCCAAGAGGCAATTTTGATTTGATCAACTGGAATACTCGGTCATGATGAATGATTCCTGACTGATCTGTTTCCTGAAAACTACTTTGTTCCCTCTTATGAACTGATCCTTTAACCTCTGTCATTGTTCCGCTAAGATAATCATTAATTAATTTTCGATCTTCTTCTGTCAGATGGTAACCTGCCGGAAAAACAATTTCATTCTGTCCAAAAGTAATTCCCTCCTGCTCCTCGCAAATCTCAGATGTCTTTCGTTCCACATCACGAATTACTTCTCCATCTGCCAATTCGATAATACGGTCCGCATATTTTTCTGCAAATTCCCTATCGTGAGAAACCACAATAACAAGTTTTTCTTTTGACAACTTTTTTAATGTATCCAAAACCTGTTTTCCTGTTGTAGAATCCAACGCTCCCGTCGGTTCATCAGCCATGATAATCTGCGGTTTCTTAACCAATGCTCTGGCAATAGCCACACGCTGTTTCTGTCCGCCTGATAATTCATTCGGCTTTCTGTTTCCAAGTCCCTCTAGGTCCACCATCTTAAGTATTTCATTAATTTCTTTATCATTGGCTTTTCTCCCCTGCAACTCAATTGCCAATGCAATATTAGCTCCTACTGTAAATTCTTCCAACACATTGTATTCCTGAAAGATAAATCCTACATAGGTATTTCGATAAGAATCAAACTGACTCTGGGAAAAATCTTTGGAGGAGACTCCCTTAATCATCAGTTCTCCTTCATCATACTGATCTAATCCACCAAGAAGATTTAGTAAAGTCGATTTACCACTTCCTGACTTTCCTAACAGGAAAACCATTCCCTGTTCCGGAAATTTCAAAGATACACCTTTTAATGCATCTACCGCCTGACCTTTCTTCGGTTTATAGCTTTTCTTTAAGTTTTTTGTTTCAAGCATTTCAACACCCTCTCGTTAATCATTATTGTACTATTTCAATTAGTACAATCAAATAATACAATTAATACAATTATTTGTCAAGCATTTTTCACGCAAAAGAAAAAAGAACCTCTTTCGAAGTTCTTTTCTCATTGATTATTTATTATTTTGACGACGAATGTTATCTCTCTTTCTCAATGTCGGATCCAGGATTTTCTTACGGATACGAAGATTTTCCGGTGTGATTTCCAGCAATTCGTCTGTATCAATGAATTCCAATGCCTGCTCTAAACTCAATACCTTCTTTGGAACCAGACGCAGTGCTTCATCAGAACTAGAAGTTCTTGTATTGGATAAATGTTTTGTCTTACATACATTGATTTCAATATCCTCTGCTCTACCGGTCTGTCCAACTACCATTCCGGAATAAACCTTTTCACCCGGTCCGATAAACAGTGTTCCACGTTCCTGGGCATTGAACAATCCGTAAGTAATAGCTTCCCCTGCTTCAAAAGCAATCAGAGAACCCTGTTTACGATACTGGATTTCTCCCTTAAACGGACCATAATCATCAAATACCGTATTCATAATTCCATTTCCCTTGGTGTCTGTCATAAATTGTCCACGGTATCCAATCAGACCTCTGGATGGAATCGCAAATTCCAAACGGGTAAATCCACCCTGGGTCGGAGCCATTCCCTGCAATTCTCCTTTTCGGTTACTTAATTTTTCAATGATTGCGCCGGAGAATTCATCCGGAACATCAATATAACAGATTTCCATTGGTTCTAGTTTTTTGCCACGTTCATCAGTATGATAAATTACCTCTGCCTTACTAACAGCAAATTCATAACCTTCACGACGCATATTTTCAATTAATACTGATAAGTGAAGTTCTCCACGGCCAGATACCTTAAACGCATCCATTTCTTCTGTTTCTTCGACACGCAAACTAACATCAGTATTCAATTCACGGAACAAACGATCTCTTAAATGACGGGAAGTAACAAACTTTCCTTCCTGACCTGCCAAAGGAGAATCATTTACCATAAAGTTCATAGAAATGGTTGGTTCCGAAATTTTTTGGAACGGAATCGGTTTTGGATCGTCTAGTGAACAGAGTGTATCTCCAATATGTACATCCGCAATACCGGATACTGCAACAATTGCTCCTACGGTCGCTTCATTAACTTCCACCTTATTCAGACCATCAAATTCATATAATTTACTAATTTTAACTTTCTTTTTCTTATCCGGTTCATGATAGTTCATCAGCATAACATCCTGATTTACCTTCAAAGTACCGTTATCGATTTTTCCTACGCCAATACGGCCCACATATTCATTATAATCAATGGTGCTAATCAAGACCTGCGGTTCAGCATCCGGATCTCCTTCCGGTGCCGGAATATAATCAATAATTGTTTCAAACAGATCTTTCATATCTGTTGTTTCTTTATTCAAATCTAATGAAGCAAATCCATTTTTTGCAGATGCGAATACAAACGGACATTCCAACTGTTCTTCATTGGCATCCAAGTCAATAAAGAGTTCCAGTACTTCATCAATCACTTCTTCTGCTCTTGCTTCCGGTCTGTCAATTTTGTTAATACATACAATAACCGGAAGTTCCAATTCCAATGCCTTCTTTAATACGAATCTGGTCTGTGGCATTGCACCCTCAAATGCATCGACTACCAATACAACACCATTTACCATTTTCAGTACACGTTCAACTTCTCCACCAAAATCTGCATGTCCCGGTGTGTCGATAATGTTAATTTTTGTATTCTTATAAGTTACGGCTGTATTTTTTGAAAGAATGGTAATTCCACGTTCTCTTTCCAAGTCATTGGAATCCATTACTCGTTCCGCTACTTCCTGATTTTCACGAAACACACCGCTTTGTTTCAACAATTCATCTACTAATGTTGTTTTACCATGGTCTACATGGGCGATAATAGCAATATTTCTAATATCTTCTCGTTTCATTTTTCCTCCATCTGCTCATATCCTATGAACCGGTCTATTTTCTCACACAAATATTTCACGTTAACCTTGCCTATTTTATCACATTATAAAAAACTTTCAACCTTTCTGTAAAAAGGGCGTTCTTCAATTTCGGAAAACTGAGCCTTTCCACTGGTAGCATCAACTACCTGACTCTCCAGCTTTGCAAAGTCTTCTTTTGGCATGGCAATTGTAATCCGGACATCTGCGCCGTATTCCTCCGCTTCCGGATTCACATTCATTTGTCCTAAAATATATTTAATTTTTCCAATACTGTTATAATCTGTGCTCAATGTAAAATAAACTCCGGCACAGCCCTGTTTAATTTCTGCATTTCGAAGCCCCTCTTTACTAGCTCCTCCATAAGCTCTGACCAGTCCCCCGGTTCCAAGTAACGTTCCCCCAAAATATCTGGTTACAACAATCAGCGTGTTTTGCAGACTGTTTCCATTCAGCACTTCTAAAATCGGCTTTCCTGCTGTTCCCTGCGGTTCCCCATCATCACTGAACCTTTGTATTTCATTGTTTTCTCCTAGAACAAACGCAAAACAATTATGTCTGGCATCCCAATACTTCTTCTTAATTTCTTCTATATATAAGAGTGCTTCTTCTTCTGATTCAATCGGAAACACATGGGCAATAAATCGGGACTTTTTTTCTTCTATTTCTCCAGTGGCATAACCGCACACCCGAAAATGCTCTTTCATTCTTCCATCCTTTCCAATACTTACGCAATCTATCCTCTGAGAATATATCATACTTCTTTGATTTTTGTCGACAAGTTTTACTTTATTTCATGGAAGGCTTTTGCTATAATCTTATGTGGAAAAGAATGTGTTGAAATGCATTCTTAACTTATTGAAGCCTTCGGGCGGATTGGAGAGATGTATGAATTTTGGCTATAAAGAAACAATAGATAAGCAGAAAGAGCTTGTTTCAGTACAGAAAAAACTCGCTTTTAAATCTTTAGTTTCCTTATTAAAAGGACTTCTCTATGTATTCTGCTTATTCCTGGTAGTGTGTGGAGCTTTCGTTTTCGGGTTATTAAACGGTATTATCGAAAGTGCTCCATCCCTGGACAAGGTATCTATTTTACCTTCCTCCTACTCTACCAATGTTTATGATGCAAAAAAGAAACCGATTGCAAAGCTAATCACCTCTGGTTCCAACCGAATCCGTGTGGATTTAAAGGATGTTCCGGAATGTTTGCAATGGGCATTTATTGATACGGAAGATGCTCGCTTTTATGAGCATAACGGAATTGATATCCAAGGTATCGGACGTGCCGCTTTTACTGCTTTAACTACGATGGATGCCTCCGAAGGAGCCAGTACCATCACCCAGCAGGTATTAAAAAATAATGTATTCACGGATTGGACTTCCGAATCTACCTTTTCATCTTCCGTAAAAAGAAAAATTCAGGAGCAGTACCTGGCAGTACAGTTGGAAAAAACAACCAACAAATCTCTTATTTTAGAAACCTATCTGAATACCATTAACTTAGGTTCCAATACCCTCGGTGTTCAGGCAGCATCGCATCGCTATTTTAATAAAGATGTTAGTGAAATTAACCCTTCTGAAGCGGCTGTAATTGCAGCAATTACCCAGAACCCTTCCCGATTTAATCCAATTATTAATCCGGAAGCAAATGCAAAACGCCGAAAAAAGATTCTGAAGAATATGTTGAAATCCAATCATTTGACTCAGAAACAGTATGATAAAGCTTTAAAGGACAAGGTTTATGAACGTATTCAGAAAGTAAATACGCAGTTAGAAAAGTCCGAGGATAAGGTTTATACCTATTTTGTAGATGAAGTGACCAAGCAGGTTATGGAAGACCTTCAGACCAAAAAGGGCTATACGGAAACCCAGGCATATAACGCTGTTTACAGTGGAGGTCTTAAAATCTATACAACGCAAGATTCTGCTATTCAGAAAATATGTGATGAGGAATTATCCAATTCTGCAAATTATCCGTATGCAATTAAGTATTCCATCAACTGGCGCTGGTCCGTAGAAAATCCGGACGGAACCGTTGATGAATATGACGAACAGGATATTGAAGATTATCGAGTGAATGTTTGTCACCAGAAAAACTTCCAATTACTGTTTAGTTCCAAGGAAGAAGCAAAATCCGTTGTTAAAAATTACAAGAAACATTTAAAACAAAAATATTATCCAAAGGGACTTTCCGAGAAAAAAGGATATTCCCAGATGCAGACCTTATATTACGTACCGGAACCGCAGGTTTCCTTTACGGTAATGGATCAAC
>JAILRZ010000111.1 GCA_024697845.1 Eubacterium sp.
CATCATAGAGTTTGCAGATACACGTTCTTCCTTTATAGACATTATCTGTATCTCTGTGAGGGTACGCCCCGAGACATACATCTACAGGTTCATCCAGAAACAGTACGATCGTATTTTTAGGTATGATCACATCGTTATCGACCATGAGAATATAATCAGCTCCATGCCCCTGCGCCGTCGTTACTATTCTGTTTCTTGCCGTAGCACAGTCATAACCTCTGATGTATTCGAAAATATACTCGTTAGGATTGACCGGATCAGACTCGCTTTCATAAGTCTCATCCAGATCATAGATAGCCTTAAACACATCAGGATAAATATTCTCAAACGTCGGTACCGCTATCAGTATTCGCATTTTCATCCTCCTTAAAATATACAGGTTTGTGAGAGTTCTGGTTCACCGTTTCCACCAGACAATCCCAACATGGATCTTCGTTTTCTTCTTTGTCTTTGTACTTACACTTCTCACAGTAAATATCAAATCTTACTTCTTTATCGTTGTTCATACAATTATCACCCCCGTGAAATTTCTCAAACGATACAACTGTCCTGTTATTCGGCTGATGATCATCGGTCCGTCATTGCTGCATGCATGATAAATATAATCTTTACTGGGAAGCCAGCGACCATTCTCGAACCATCGGCCATTAACAAGTTCAAGTGTCATGTTCTATTCCTCCTCATATTGTCGTATGTAATAGCTAATGCTCTTGCGTGTTCTCTGATTGCTTCATAGTAATAATGATAAATACTGCAGCAATTACCATCTAATGCTAACTGGATCTTTACATCTTCAGCCCTTTTATATCCTTCCTGAACACTGACAACAGAAGTATGATCTCCTAAATGTCTTCCTAATTCGTAAAGAGTAATAGGCTGTACGCTTTCTGATGCCGGAAAGAAAAAGGAGCATATGTCACATTTTTCAAGACATTTATGCTCCCATCTGATCTGCTCTATTTTAACTTCCATATCCATAACGTCGAAGTTATCTCTTCTTGGATTAAATATAACTAATCCTCCTAGATCAAACAAACCACTATCATTAAGATTTTCTAATTCAACGATCAAATCCGACTGCCAATCATCACAACTGGTGATCCCTCCAGCTAAAAATATAGATTTTCTTTTAGCTACTTCGTACCAGTCTACTTTATTTGGAGCTTGGTATATTTTCATTTCTTAACTCCTTTCAAAGTCTTAGCTAACGAATCAACGGCTTTTGACAGTGATTCTATAGAAGCGTCATATTTCTTTTCCTTAAATTTCATGACTTCTACTTTATTAACCACTTCTCTCTTAAAAGCAGAGTTAGAACCATAGACACGCTTTGCTACCGCATAAGCCACCACGGAGAAAATATCCGCTTCAGGATCCTCAGGAGATTTCTTTACTACTTCTACTGTGCCATCCTTAAAAATAACAGTAGTCGCTTCCTTTTCAGGATTTACGACTACTTTTTTGATTTGATATTTTTTAGGCGTAACACTCTCACTTATACTTCCGCCCTTATATATATTAACAATTTGATCATAAAATTTCCTATCCGTAATGGTAATATCTGCCGAAAATTCTGTATACGGGTCCATGCTTGTTGAAATTGTGTCGACATATCCAATACTTTTATTTGATTTTGGATCTATAAAATCGTTGCTTAGTCTGTAATAGACTTCATCTCTGTACATACTTTTCCTCCTTTTCTAATCTATCATATAAATCATTTAAAACAGCTATTACGAACTTCTCACAATCATCATTAAAAGAAGGCTCCAGCAGAGGATCAATCAGATGCTCTGATATGAATCGACCCCTGATAACTCTTATATGTAGACAATCGAGTATCTCGTCGTAATTGAAACGAACCTTTACATCCGGATGATGCACAAGCCATATGATTAATTTATCCATCTGTTCTCACATCCTCATTTACCAAACAGAATATAACTCTATCCGGCTGTACCTGTTCAACATGGCCATCCTCGAATTCCACAAGAGCCACTACCTGCTGAACGCCTTTTGACAGATCTGCCCACCGGTGGAATTTTGCATTTCTGTCCTGGCGTTCTTCCTTACGTCCGGATTTCTTAGCTTTGACGATGCAAGGACGGGTACAGAAGAAAAAAGATGGAATTAATTGATTATAAAGAAACTCTTCGTTCTGTGCAGCTATACGAATCTCCGTTAGTTTCAATAATTCGAAACCTTCTTCAATAACTTTTATAAGCTCTTCGAAAACCTCTGTCTCAAAAACACAAACATCACCGATTAGAGGCTTCTGCTGATTAATTTGTATTTTTACATTAGGTTCCGGCAAATATAGATACCATCCATCCTTACATTCCCTGAGCCTTATCTTCTTATCGAGTTTAGATTCGACATTCCAAACAAAATCAGAACCTTCTTCCTTTTCCCGAAGAATATGCTGTACTTTGTTCAAACTGATAATATTACCGTTATCACGATATTCTTTAATGATCTGTCCTTTAATATACATTCCGGACATTTTATCTCCGACATAAAATTTCATTACTCGCTCCTTTCTCCACTTTCGTGGTTTGGTATCATTTTATCTTGCAAAGTCTTTCAAACGCCTGAGGATCTACCAAACAATTTGATATGTCGTCTGACAGTTTTCGCCACGCATATACCTGTTCACCCTGCATACTTCCGGTTTGCTCTGTCCAGACAAGTCCACTATCTGGCTGTCCTTCCATCTTCCAAGCTTGTGCCGTTTCGCCTTCACCAAACCATCTTGTGTCATACTCATAATACGGAATTGTTTTGCCGTTATACTCCGAAGGAGCAACAACAAGACAGTAATATGTTCCCATTTCTTTTGGATTTCCGTCTTTCTCTACATACTTCCACTCTGCTTGTTCTTTCAGAGCATTTATTGCCATGTCTAATGCGGTCATTTGTTCATAGCCGATTTCAAAATTCGTATTTTCGTGGATTTCGTCGTATGTGTCTTTCATATCATGTAACAACAATATCGCTTCTTCTCTTGTCATTCTGTATCAGCGCTCCTTTCTAAATATAAAGATAACCGTTTACATTTATCTAAATTTTTGCATTTGAATTGTCGGGAATAAATACATGTTCCTCCAAAATTAGTAGCATACGTTAAATTGGATAGCCATGGGTCGAAATCCTCGCAGTTCTGCCAGCAATGATCATTCAGGACTTCGACTGAGATTTGTGCATATGATAGGATATTATTCATGTCTCCACCTCCCACCATAGATTTTTATCATGCTCATCTCTGAGAAAGTTATTATGAACAGGATATAAAGCATGATCTGGGTTCGCCGTATGTCTGCATTCTCTTCCGCAATTAAAACTATCCTTGCATTCTTTATTTCGATCGCATACAAACATGATTTTTCTTTCATTCTTATCCATCAGTTTACCCTCCAGTATACAGGCACAAAAATAGGTTCCGCTGTTTCGTCTGCATACGGAACCTCATACGTTAATTCTTTATAACCTTTTTTATGGCTATAACTGTTCGCTTTAAACTTGTCATAAATATAAAACTTATTATTGCCTTTATATGTTTCCAGGTATTCTACGAATCGACTTTTGTTCGACGTGTAGATCTTATGATCCAGAATATAAACAAGATGACTTGCCACTAGATCCGGAAACGATTCCCATACAGGAATCACCACGTCGATGTCTAATCTACCCCATGGCATTTCTGTCATACAGTTCAATGCCTCAGAATATACTTTATCAACGACCGCATTAAGATCTATAATCCATGACGGAGGTACTTCCGGCCTTCCTCTACTCATCTTTTTCTTTACTCCTTTCGTCATTGATTTGAGCGGCTAACATTTTAGCTCCGCAATGCGGACAATAATCGCTCAATATCCATTCTCCATAAAGATCCACTTCTGCCCTGGTACGACATTCACTGCAAAAGTATTCTCCGGCAAATATCTCATTGTCTTTATAGTTCCAATAACCGTTATATCGAACTGTAGTGGTTTTTCTTATGTCTTTGTTTTCCATCTCACACAAAAAGGCCATATTACAGGCCATGTGTTTATAGTGTTCTATTCCACTTTCCTCATCTACACCATGAGGATCATCCAAATATGCCAGAAAATGTCTGAACAGAGCATCTCTGTATCTCTGGGTATCTACCTGTTTCCAATTGTCCGGTCCTCCTTCCGGATACTTAGCATTGCCATATTCACGCACCTCGCAAATATCCTTTATGATCTGACGCGGAACCAGTGTGAGTTTAAGTTTTCCTGCGTCAGCTTTGACTGTTTGATCATTCATAATTCAATTCCTCAACTTCATTCATCTCTTCGATAATATCGTCCTTATCACCATACTGCGGATCCCAGGCTCTGGAAATATAATCATGTCCACCATCTACAGCCATGGATTTGCATTTACATTGCTTAAAATCGTGACGAGATGTGGATTCAAGAATATCACCACAGATCTTACATTTAGCTTTGTTTATAACGATCTTCCTAATGATTTTCTCCATAAATATCACTTTACCTCCATACCTTCTAATATCGCTTTAGCCTTCTTAGTTCTGGATAATCTTTCAGCCAATTTATCTGCGGCCTTTTCGATGATTTCGTCCTTGCATTCATTCATATAAATATCGAGAGATTCATAAATCATATTTTCCAGACCGATTTTAGGATCTCGTTCACTTCTGTAATATCTATTGTCACGTTCTTTAAGGACTGTATCTACTTTTGATAAAAGAAGCTGTTTTACGCTTTCGGTATAATCGTCTCTGACCTTCTGCTCAAAAGTCGCTTCGTCTATCTGTAATGGTATATTAATAATCATTGTTTTACTCCTTTCTAAAAACCATATTTCTTTTGTCTCATACGATACTGATAAGATTCCATAGTTAGAGTCGCTGGTTCTCCCGTTTCACGAACATATTCTGGTGTCACATTGATGTAACGAAAATATTTTCCGCAATGTCTGCATTGAGTTATCGCATACTCTTCGCCCTTATCTTTTGCTCTGTAGTAAGACAAATATCTTTTTGTTGTCATTCGAAACTGCTTTCCGCAATACGGGCATTTAAGAGCTGAATCAGTTTTGCTACGTTTGTGACCTTTCAAAATATGACTCTCTTGGCTTATAGCCTTAGCTAAGTATTCGTCCTTAAGCTTTTCTGCTCTGTCAGAAAATGCTTTCTTAGCTCCTTCATAATTAGGTTCAGAGAACCATACAGAAAATCCAAACGCTAGTCCCTCTATTGGTGAGACGGTCGTCAAATATCCACCTTCGTCCTTATCGAACATCCAGTTTCCATCCCATTTCTCTTTTCTGAATTTTCCATGGTATTCTTTGATCCCGCCGTTAGGAGTGAATGTGTAAACATAAGCCTTCTTATTATTCATCTTTCTCCTCCTTCAGCCAATCCAATACTTCTACCCACTTAATGACTCGTGGGCTTAATTTTTTTCTTTTGTTGATTTGTCTCATTACCGCACAGAATCCTTCCATAGCTAACAGGATAACTATGAAAAATATAAGCAGCAATGTGAGATAGATCGTAAATTGTGATAGTATCTGCATTGCAATACCTCCTTAATAGACTTCAGGAGGAAATACTCCTTTTTCTTTGTTTTTCTTCATGCCTTTATAGATAAGCCGATAAATATTACCGGCCGTATCATTTGCTAATGCTTTAGCTGCCATGTGGTTTCTCAACTCGTAAAAATGTACAAGCTGAAATTCTTTCTTCAAGCTTTCTTCGATTTTTTTATTCATAGTTTTACTCCTTTCAAAATATAAAAGAGCAGTTTACAGTCATGCTCAGGACTTTTATTAGGAGATAATAGATTATTTCGATTATTTGGGTACCTTCTTACAGTCCTCTATAAGAGTTCTTCAAATATAACTTTCCTCTATGGAACCAGTATTTATGCATCTCTGAATAAGGAACCGGAGGCTCCCTTTTAGGTTCTGGTATAGGCTGATCAGCCTGGCAGTATCCGCTCTTACAGTATCTGCAGTATTTTGCATCTTCCCCATATACGCAATCCTCTATGGTTCCGCATGCGATTCGTCTTCCGTATTTATCAATCATTGCATGTCTCCTCCTTTTCCAGAAAAATATCAGTATACTTCTTTACAATTTTTCCAAGCTCGAAAGCCATCTCCTTGTAAAGTTCATTATCTTTAGATTCGATCAATGATCCGCTGACTCTTGGCGAAATATCGTTAGTATGGTCTTTCGCCTTTTGTGGTTTATAGTTCCCGGACACCACATCGCAAAGCTGAAATATAGCATGGTCTGTTTTTTTAATAAAAGAATATGCTTTATCCGGAACAATTTCACTATCGGTATATTGATCGACATATCCCTGTTCTCTAAGATCATCTACTAACTGATCGAAATAACCCAATTCGTAAAGCATACCTGAAATATCGTCCTTGGTTATGATGTTCTCTTTAACGTATTTCTTACGTTCTTTAACCTTTCTTTCAAGGTCCACAAGTTCCTGATAAGACATTAATTCTATGTTTTTCATCTTTCGCTCCTTTCTTGGTTTAACCATAAAAAATAAGGCGTCTGTACGACGCCCGATTTTTGTTAGCTATAACTTGATAGCCTTAGGGATAAAGCTCATCATCTGTGAGACTTTGCCCGGAATAATATGTCCTCCTGTGTATTCCCACACGAATCCGAATACTGATAAACCTCCAAATACACTCGTCAGTAATATGTTGTTAGCTTTCGTTCTTCTCGACTTAAGATCTTCAATGTCTACCTTTATCTGTGATTCTCTCTCATCTCGAGCTTTATCATACTCGATCTTGATCTCCTCATGATACATTTCGCATTCGATCTTATAATCTTCATTACAAGCTTTGCTTAACTTAACTACATCTTCGATGATTCTGGAATGCTTTTCTGTTCCCGGTTCCATGTCTTCTGTTTTTTCCAGAAGATCCATAGCTTTCTCGGTCATAACATCTCTCAAGTTTTTTTCATCTTCCATAATTATCTCCTTTCGATTTTCAAATATAGCTTCCTACTATACGAGTTGTAATAGTTACGACTGTATTCGCAGGTTAACGAACTTCTTTTTTACAAGTTTTTCGTATGGATCGCGAAATATAACTTCGACACGTTCGTTATTGATGATTATTACACCATCATCTTTGTGTTTGTTGAACATCGATTTCGTAATATAACCAGCGGCAAACCCTATAGATGTAATAAACACTAATACTACAAATGTGATTATGTACTCAACCATAATTACCTCCGAAAAAAAAATCAAGGAACTGTACGCTCCTTGATATCTGGTTTACTTAACTACTTCTACTTTTACTTTGTTCTGGTTTCTGTGTCTCAGAATATAAAGTTTTGTCTTTTCCTCGGCTGCATCGATCTCCTGTTTAGTCAGATCTGCGGCTACAGTTCCCATTACTCCCGATAATCCGTATGTACCGGCTTTGAACGCCAGGTCGAAAGCTCTTGTTGCTCCCTGTGGCGCGAATGCCATGCATATGGTCGTTGTAACGATTCCCGTTCCGAATCCAACTCCAATTGATGCTGCTTCCTTGGTTTTGTCCCAAAGCTTCTTTCCGATTTCCTTCTTATCCATTTTATTATCTCCTTTCGAAATATAAGTTTTAAGTTTCCTATAATACGCGTTGTAATAATTACGAAAACAAAAAAGAGACTACTCTGTAGTCTCTTCTTCAGGTGATTCCTCAGGTTTATTCTTCTTTTCCATTACGATCTTTACTGCTGCGATTACAACGATTGCTACTCCACTTGCAATCTTAATTGCCATTTTAGCTGTATCTGTCATTTCATTTACCTCCTTAAAATATACCGATTTATCTTCCTATAATAGGCATTGTAGAAATTACGAGAAAAAAGAAGAAGCCATTAAATGGCTTCGATAGTGTATTCACACTCAACGATGTTCCATCCGTTGGCTTCTGCTTTCTTGCTAAGATCTCTCTTTTCTTCTTTTTTAAGTTGTCTTTTGAGCTTTGCGCTCTTCACCAGAGCATACCCGATTACGGCTCCTCCGTAAATCATGTATACAATAGCGTATCCTAACATCCGCTCTTTCATAACTTTACCTCCTATTATCTCCGATTGATCTTCCTATAATAGGCGTTGTAATTATTGCGAAAAATAATAGGACTCTAATGAGTCCTATTATTCTTATCCAGGTCTAATCTGAATATCTTTGCCTGAACTTCTGCTTCCGTAGTCTGCATCTCTATAATATTGTACATAATACAAAGACTATAGAGTTCCAATAACTTCATATCATGTTCTAATGCTTCAAGATAAATATTCATAATTTCATACCTCCTATAATAAGGAGTGTAGTTTTTACGAAAAAACGAAAGAGCTAATTAGCTCTTTCGTATACTGTGAATAATTTGTTACCTGCCAATATGGCGTAATAACCGTTTCTAATAAGATCTTTTGTGATTTTCTTCACATCTTTTTTGTCGGCTTTCAACCGGTAGTATGTATAACCTGTACCCAATTCTTCGTATCTTACATCGAATTTACGTACAATACTATCTAATACTGCCGCATCTGTACCTTTTAAAGTGTGTTCGAATTCTACAAATCTTTTCTTGTTAAACATTTCTATTACCTCCTATTATATAGATTTCCAAATTCTTCCTATAATAGGAGGTGTAATTTTTACGAAAAATAAAGAGGATCCGTAAAGACCCTCTTTATGATTTGGTTATCTGTCTACTTTTTTAACTAAACTTACTACTATCACAGCTAAACCTACTGCGCCGATTGCTGCGATCGCGCAAACGGTTTCTGTAACATGATCTAATATATAGTTTTTCATAGTTCTATACCTCCTATAATACGAGGTGTATTTTTTACGAATTACTTAGAATATAAAAGAACTTCCTGTACCTGTCATAGTACATGTCTTTTTCACAAGGTATCTCGTAAAGCATCTTCATAGCGTTGAACGACAGATCTTCCGTTACGGCTTTCAGAATATAACGTCCTAACACCTCATCAGTCCTGAAAGCTGCCTCTTCGACCTTCCTGATCTTCGTTCTCCAAATATCCATTGATTCAACAGAGTTTCCTGTAGGATCGTTCCATTCCGGGGACTCCGTATTACCTATTCCCTGAGGATATCGAATAGCGCTTTTATACTTCTCGACCCATTCAGGATACTGAAGACAGAAGTGTTTTAGTTCATAGTAACGATGCTTTGAAATATACCATTTGTTCTTTTTGGATAGTTCCGGTCTCGTTCTGCTCATTTCTCGCCCTCCCACAGATAGCCTGTTTCTTCGTAAAGTTTTTTAGGCGAAATATAGAAGTTAGTACGTCCATACTTGCAGTTCAATTCAGATACATCTGTAATCTTCTGACCATTCCTGGTAGCAACACCTATAGGTAAATATCCCGAAACGATTCCAAGACGTATCCACTCCGGGTTCTTACCATAGACTTTAGCGGCAACTTTTACAGGGACAGAACCTTTTTCAAATATCATTTCATCATCTCCTTTCCTGATGATGAGATAATAGTCTGAAAATTTGTCACCTGCGTACGGCAAAAAATATAGGATTCGTAAGAACCCTATATCTGTTTTTAATTTAGTATTTGATCGATCCTTTCATGAATTTGATTCCTTCTATTATCTGATCTACTTCTAAACCATTCTTTTTAACAAATTTTTTGAATTTTCTGGTCGGTGCTATAATATATGCCGAAATAGATTCTCCTTTATCTGTTTCATAAAACCCTTTGAAATAAGGTAATAACTTTTCAGATAGTAACATTTCGACTAATTCTGCTTTCCAGATTTCATTATTGCCATCATTGTTATGGCTTAACGCAAATTCAGTTTTCATAATTATTCTCCTTTTTCATGTAATCAAAAATATACCTTTCTACAATAAGGATTGTAGAAATTGCGAAAAAGAAAGAGGACTGTTAGTCCTCCAGATTAATATGCGGTGTAACTTTCCAGTATTCCTCTTTCATTTCATCATAATGTTCATCTAACTGTTTTTGAATCTCTTCTCTTTCAATACTAAGTATAACTATTTGCTCAAATAGTTCACTGCTTCTTTTTTCTAAGTTTAAATATTCATCTAATGTCATGATAAACACCTCCTTTCTACAATAAGGATTGTAGAAATTGCGAAAAAGAAAAGGGTCTGTACAGACCCTAAATCTTTGCTCCTTTCATTTCCTTTCGACGTAGAACCTAATGGTTCCACTATACGGGTTGTAATTCTTACGAAACATGGCTTAACCATGAAAAAATATAAGGTTTGTAGTTAGGGAAATTTTTGCTTAAAAAGCCATAAAACGCTGTTTGACACGTTTTACAACTTTTTGTTAAAATATCACTATGGCTAAGAACACTACTATCAAACGCAACGGAAAAGAGTATGAGTACTTCAGGATAACCCGTACGGTCGGACACAAATATAAGGAGGGTAAGAAGGTTCCAATCAAGAAGCAATTCATAGGCAGCTCAGAACGGGATGCCGAACGAAAATATAGAGAGTGGTTATCCAGTCACGAAGAAGAATCCGTATTCGATTCCACCAAAACCGTAGGAGAACTCATGGAATTCTATACCGAAAATATACTTGCAGTGAACAGCAGGTATTCTGTAGGTACAAGGGAACTGTACACAAGAGCGTACGAGAATCACGTTAAACGCAACAAAATATCACACTTCTCGATGCACGACCTTACAGCCGAACAGATCCAGGAGTTCTATAACAATCTGCAAATATCAAGTTCAACTATGGCTACTGTACATAAGTTCATGAAAGGATTCATGCTATGGCAGAGCCGTAACAAATATGGAAACTATCTTCTGGACTCAATCGTCATACCTGAGAAACCATCAAATTCCAGACAGGAAGGTATCATAACCTGGACAGATGAAGAAATCGACCGTATTCTTACAGCTGAACCGGATTATGTTCTGCTTCCGCTTATAACGTTCGCTCTTTATACAGGAATGAGAATATCAGAATTACTCGGTTTGCACTGGAGCGATATATCTGAAGACGTAATACATGTACGTCGGCAATACTATCGTGGGAGCTGGTGTCCGCCGAAAGGAAATAAGACAAGG
>JAILRZ010000118.1 GCA_024697845.1 Eubacterium sp.
CATGTCCTCACCGCGATGGGGCAGCCGCCGGCACTCGCCGTGGGATCCCTGCGCCTCACGCTCGGCCCGGACACCGACGAGTACTAGCCCCTACTGGATGTTTTATCTGTTCCAAGATTATCCCACATTTTCCCCAAAAAATCAACAGGTATTTTGGAATAAAAATCACATTGGAGAAGTATCCACGCTTACACAATTTTTACTTTACAACTTTTACTTTCGTCCATTTTCCAAGTCTTGTAAGATTTCCATACGTCGCAATTGCACGAACACGAACATAGATTGTTTTATACTTTTTTATTTTTTTTGAACTGATAGAATAATTCAATTTTTTCACTTTCTTTTTGATGATTGGATTTTTATCCTTCTTTGCCTCTTTTTTGCTCTTGTAAATCCGAATCTCATACTTTTGTGCATACTTTGCCTTGGATAACTTTAAAGATAGTTTCTTACCCTTTTTCTTTGCTTTTTTAATTGCTGTCTTTCCAGGAGTCTTTCCGGTCGAGTAATCCTTATTTACCATCTTTCCATAAATTTTGAAAGTTACCGTGGCTGTCTCCCCATAATTACCTTTTCCGGTAATCGTCATGGTCGCTGTTCCCTGATTAACATTATTGGCATAACTAATTTCATAATCCACGCCTTCCACCAAAACAGTATTCTCGACGGTAATCTTCGGTGTCTGAGTGATTGCTTTTCCGGTATATTCCTTGTCCTCAACGCCGGTAATCTTTGCCTCTTTAATGGACATCGGTTTTACCACTGTATCCGGAACAAATCCTGAAACCGTAACCTTGCGGTTATTGTCCTCATACTTAATCTGAACATTTTCATATTCTGTTCCACCATAAACAAAGCGGATTTCTGAAGTATTAAACACATATCCTTCTGCTGCACGAATGGTTGTTTCATAGGAATATTTCTTTCCTAATGCTACTTTCCCCGGAGTTTTCGATGTGATCATATCTTCTTCACCAATCCATCGTTCCTCATCAATGGAAATGAATTGGTCCAACCCGTCTTCATTCGGATTTACTTCTCCGGTAAAAGGAATCTCGTGAATCGGATCTAGTCTATCCCATACGTTTCCAATGTCCACAAAATTTATTAAATAGCTTTTTTCAAACACCGGACAAATCACTGTATCCTCTGAAAGAACAAAAGTATATTCTGTGTCCGTAGACAATTCAGCCACCGGAGTGGTATACGGTTCTGCTACCTGATTGTCTCCTCCTAAATATTTTCCTTTGTACCAGCCAACAAATGCATATCCATTGTCTGGATAAGCCTTTACACGGATTACCGTATTTTTCATTAGAAAGTAATTATTTCCACCATAATACAGTTCGTCATTTCCATAGTCATCGCAATAAATCCGGAATTGCCCTCCCTTGCAACTCTGTGAATTGGTTATGTCATAAGAACAAATCGACACGCTATAGTTTTCCTCTGCAGATACTTTTGTGGTTTGAAAAGCCAATACCAGAATTCCAGCCACAAACAATAAAGTTTTCATTTTTTTTAACATACAATCCCTCCTAACTGCCACGTACTAATGTATTGTTTCCTATAACATCAATTATAATGAAATCTCCCCTGCCATGCAATGAATGAAAATGATACAATTATTTTTCCTTGTCGTGTAAAAAATAAACCGGGCGGCTCTTTGCTCCACCCGGTTCACAACCATTCTTCTGTTTAGTTTTCATTTTCTTCAATATATTTGCTTGCCGCCAATGCTGCCACCGCACCGTCAGCTGCTGCGGTTGTCAACTGTCGCACAGCTTTTGTCCGACAATCTCCTGCTGTAAACAAGCCATCCTGAGATGTGGTACACGCTTCCGTCGCCACCACATATCCGTAATCGTCCAGTTCTACTTCTTCCTTGAAATTTTCATTTTCCGGAATCTGTCCTACTGCCACAAAAATTCCTGATACTTCCAGAACCCGTTCTTCCTCAGTTTTCACATTCTTGACTTTCAAACCGGTAACCATTGGTTCTCCTTGGATTTCCACCGGAACGCTATCAAGCACCAATTCTACATTTTCCTTCTCCTGCAAAATTGAAGAAAGTTTCTGTTCCCCTCTAAAGGAATCTCGTCGGTGTACCAGATATACTTTCGCACAATAATTGGACAGGAAAATCGCATCTTCCAATGCTGTATTTCCTCCACCAACCACAACCACGTTTCTGTTTCTGAAAAACATTCCATCACAAGTTGCACAATAAGATACGCCGGCACCAATCATTGCTTCTTCCCGCTCCAGCCCCAAAGTTCTGCGCTTTAATCCCGTAGCAAGAATTACAGTCTTTCCTTCGTATTCTTTCTTTCCGGTTTGTACCTTCCAAACCTGATCAACCTTTTCAATTTTTTCGGCTTTCTCATAAACCACTTCTGCCCCCAAATCTTTTACTTGATTGAAAAGATTGGTTGCAAATTCAAACCCGGACACCTTTGCAATTCCCGGATAATTTTCAATCTCCGGAGTGTTAACAATCTGACCACCATAAGTCTTTTCTTCAAAAATCACAACGCTTCTTCCTGCACGTAATCCGTAAATTGCCGCAGACATTCCTGCCGGTCCGGCACCTATAATCATAATATCATACATACTTTTTCCTCCTAAAGAATCACCGAAATCGCAACGATTATTTCGGAATTGTATCACGGTTGGCAAATGCTCGAAAGCAAGCTTTCTGCATTTTCCTCATCGTGTAAACAAAAAAGGGAAAGCCCCAAGATTACTGCGAACTTTCCCTTCCTCCCTTTTCTATTATTGACTGATGAACTGTTTCAGTTCATCCTTTGAAACTAAACCAATATTTCTGGCTGCTTCTTCGCCGTTTTTATATAAAAT
>JAILRZ010000156.1 GCA_024697845.1 Eubacterium sp.
TCAATGGTAATTTTAGCTGACGTGCTGTATAATTATCATTGATATTTTTATTTAGTAGCATAATTAATTATATCAAAAAACGGCTATGAGCGCGAGCTCATAGCCGTTTTTCTGTTAGGGGAGTTTTTTTACAGCCCCTTTTTTATGAAAAAAGGGAAAATATGAAATAATTTTGCTGAAGTTTTCGTTTTAGTATCAAAAGGGAGCAAAATCAGAAGAATCAGTTCCTGAAAAGGAGGATATTAGAATGAGAAAAATCGCATTAGTAATGGCAGCGGCAATTGCGTTATCAAACGTTAATGTCGGTGCATTGCAAGGGATGAACAGAATGTACACGGTTTCTGCAACAACTCGGGAGCAGAGGGTGGTTGTGAATCAGTTGTTCGATAAAACAATCACCAATAATGATGTGACATATCAATTTAAGGATGGGGTTCTTACGGTAAGCGGAACCGGAATCGTAGACAATACTTATCGAAAAAACGTGGATGTCAATGAAATTAAGGAAGTGGTCATTCAGTCGGGGATTACAGCAATTGGGAATGAAGTCTTCAGAGATTTAAAAAAACTGAAAAAAATTACACTACCTAGTACGGTAACAGCGTTGGGATTTTATAGTTTATCTGGATTGACAATGGATAGCATTGTGATTCCGTCAAGCGTTAAAACCATCGGTGTCCATTGTATGGATAAAGGAAAAATTAAATCTGTGACAATGCCGGGAAACTTTACATATAACCAAGACTGCGCAGGAAGTGAGGACTGGTGTTCTACAGATGTACTCCGTTATACAATTCTTCCGAAGGCAGAGAAGGTACAGTTGAATACGGAATTTGATCCGAAGTTAATGACTTTTTTTCATTCAGCTAAGAAAGTTCAGACTGTAAAAATTGATAAAAAGTATAAGACATATGGAAGTTGCATTTATACAAAAGATGGAAAGAAGTTGGTGTTTGTCCCGACTTCTGTTAAAAACTTAAAGATTCGTAAGGGGTGTAAAACGGTTTCATTAAACTCTTTCTGCTACTCATATGAGCCGGAAGATTGGCATGAGTGTTTTTGCAAGAATTTAAAAACAATCGAGGTACCATCTACGGTAAAGACATTTATTAATGATAGTGTCCGTGGAAGTGAAAAGAGTCCGATGAAGAGAGCAAAGTTTATTTTCCATACAAAGAAATTAAAAGGAAATATTCTTTCGGTTCTTAGCAGAGAATACAAGGGAGAAGGGAAATCAAAGTATTTTACTAAAAAGTATGGAGTTAAGAAGAAGGATGGAATGTTCATTTCATATGACCATGTATTGATTAAATACACTGAAAATAAGAAGTCTGTAACAATTCCGAAAAGTGTTAAATCCATTGCACCGTACGCCTTTAGTCGTAGTCTTGTGCATACTGTTAAGATCCCTTCAAATTGGAAGAAAATTGGAGATTGGGCTTTTGCAGATTCTAAAATTAAAAATGTTAAAATGTCCAACAAAATTAAAACAATTGGCGAAGGTGCTTTTTGCGGAAGTGCAATTAAGAAGATGATTCTTCCTAAGAAATTAAAGACAATAGGAAATAAAACTTTTATGAATACAGGGATAACAAAAATAGTTATTCCCAAAACGGTTAAAAAGTATGGAGCATATTGTCTGGCAAATACAAAGAAACTGAAAAAGATTACGTTACCTAGTAATATGAAGTATATTCCGAAAGGAATGTTCGACAGTTCTGCAATTGAGTCAATTAAAATTCCAACAGGAGTTACTAAAATCGGCAATGATGCATTTGGAGCATGTAAAAATCTTACAACAGTTCAGTTGAATAAGAAAATCAAAACAATTGGCTCATATTCATTTTATGGTACAAAGAAAATCAGCAAGATGGTTTTTCCGGATTCTGTAACAGCGTGTGGAGAAGGATGTTTTTATTATTCAAAGATTAGCGAAGTTGTATTATCAAAAAATATGAAAACTATTTCGAATAGGATGTTTGAAAATTCTAAAATTAACAAGGTGACAATTCCCGAGAATGTTACAAAGATTGGTTATAGCGCATTTGAATCAACGAACAAATTAAATAAGGTTATTATACCTGATTCCGTAACGGAATGTGGAGAGAGCTGTTTTAAATATTCAGAAATTAAAGAAGTTACACTTTCAAAAAATATGAAAACTATTCCGAATGAGATGTTTTGGGGAACTAAAATCAGTGATGTGACGATTCCTGGAAATATTAAAACAGTTGGAGAAAGAGCCTTTGGCTCGCATGGCATAGGCATAGTGCCTCTTAAGAGAGTTGAATTACAGGAAGGTGTAGAATATATTTGTGATTCAAGTTTTGTAAACGGAGTGGCAACAGAACAGTCTACAAATCAGCCATGTACATACAATACTGTGGACGTCATTGCTCCAAAAACATTGAAGGGAGTTTGTGTAACGTTCTATAATGCTTATGCAGTTGTCGATCAAAAAGTAAACTGTACATATTCATATGATGAGAAGTATAGTAACTCAAAACGAGTGATGGTTAATCGTACTAATGCAGTGTTTGACTTGAATAAAGTTAAGAACGGAAAGGACTTGTTCTGTAGATTTGAATCGAATGTCACAAGGGATGAAGATTCAGTTTGGGAAGATAAAGAAATTAGACCATACCATTTTATCTTTCAGTAAATGAAAAAAGGATGCTACGTTTTGATATGTAGCATCTTTTTCATGTTAACATTATTTGCTCCAACGTCCGGAAGCACCACATGGTAATACCAGCCCATTGGAAGAAACAGGAAGTCCGATTTCTTCTGCTTCAACCTTTCCACCAAATTTCGGAACGATGGCGGTATTAATCATATAATTCAGTACTGCCGGTTGTAATCCGGTTGTGTAAGAATTGATTAAGAAGAACAGCGGATTATCGCTTAAAATCTTTGTACACAATTCAACAAACGGGAAAATGCTTTCTTCAATCTTCCAGGTCTCGCCCTTTGGTCCTCGTCCATAGGAAGGAGGATCCATAATAATTCCGTCATAGTGATTTCCACGGCGGATTTCTCTTTCTACAAATTTTACACAGTCATCTACCAGCCAGCGAACCGGTCGGTCTGCCAATCCGGAGGAAACTGCATTTTCCTTCGCCCAGGTAACCATTCCCTTGGAAGCATCCACGTGAGTTACGTGAGCACCGGCTTCCAAAGCGGCAAGAGTAGCCCCGCCGGTATAAGCGAATAAGTTCAATACCTTTACAGGACGTCCCGCGTTTCGGATTTTGTCAGAAAACCAATCCCAGTTTGTAGCCTGTTCCGGAAATAAACCGGTGTGCTTGAAACTAAATGGTTTCAAATTAAAGGTTAAGTTCTTATAATTAATAGTCCATTGTTCCGGAAGGTCAAAGAATTCCCACTGACCGCCACCTTTGTTACTTCTATGATAATGTCCGTTAGGACGTTTCCATCCATTCAATTGTTTCGGTGTGTTCCAGATAACCTGCGGGTCCGGACGAACAAGAAGGTAGTCCCCCCAACGTTCTAATTTTTCACCTGATGACGTATCAATTACTTCATAATCTTTCCAATGATCTGCAATCCACATATTAGCCTCCAATGTGTTTCTTCTATAATAAGTAGTTTTTGTTTCTTCACTTTTAAGATGATAAATGTTATAGTAGGAAAAGTCAAATAAAAGGGGAAAGATACCCTAAACATATGAATTTGTAGAAGCGTAGGGTACAGTTTTTAAGATGAATTTTTGCAGGTGTACCCGAGATATTAGAAAATATGGGAAAAGCAGGGTACAGTTTTAGAAATGAACTCTTGTAGGTGTACCCGAGATATTAGAAAATATGAAAAAAGCAGGGTACAGTTGTTCGGATTAAATGTTTTCAGCCACCCGTGTGGCCGACTCACGTTCAGCCACCCGTATGGCCGACTCACGTTCAGCCACCACTCACGAATTCGTAAAACAGCGACTGGCGTCGCTGACCATCTGCTTCGCAGCTGGGTTTTGCTCATTCATGGGGCGCTCCGCGCATCCAACGTTCACAAAAAACGAAAAAATTTCCGCCAGCGGAATTTTTCGTTTTTGTGAACGTTGGGTGGCTGAACTGGAAGTTGAAAAAAAGTGCTTGCATTTTAGAAAATTATGGTGTATACTGATTCGTGCTGTGACATTGATAGCGTTGAAGCGTGAGGTTGCTGCATTGAATTGCAGGTTTTCCGTGGAGCGAATGTCAAGTTAGGAAACTGGCGACAAGT
>JAILRZ010000164.1 GCA_024697845.1 Eubacterium sp.
CATATAGGTGAACAATCAAACGTATCACACTGATACACATTTGATACACTTTTGCCGAAGAAAAAAGATAAACAAAGAATACTTTGTAAAATAAGTGGATTCAAGAATAATTATCAGAAACAAAAATGTTACGGTTTTAAACAAATCGGACCGTGAAGGAGGTAGAACACTTTCTTCATAAAATGAAATAAAAGCTGCAATCTAAGATGATAAGATTGCAGCTTTTATTTTACTCATATATATTACATAAAAATGTGCAAATGCACAAAAAATAGTAATGAGTATTGAAGCGAAAAGTTATTCGTGATAAAACATCATTACTAAAAACTGTGCAATGCACGAAAATGAGGAGTGCTGTTATGAGATTAGACGAGATACTTATTTGAATCAACTGAAAATAAGAAAAGACAATGGAAAGATAAAAATTATTACAGGGATTAGAAGATGTGGAAAGTCATTCCTGTTATTTGTGTTGTATAAAAAGTATTTGTTGGAAAACTGTGTAGACCAGGAGCATATTATTGAGATTGCTCTCGATGGAATAGAAAATGAAGAGTTGAGAGATCCTAAAAAATGTTATCAGTATATCAAGGGAGCAATGAAGGATGAGCAGAAATATTATCTTTTTCTGGATGATGTGCAGTTAATGCCACGCTTTGAAGAAGTACTTAATAGCCTGCTTCGCATAAGTAATATCGATGTATACGTAACAGGAAGTAATTCAAAATTTTTATCAAGTGATATCGTAACAGAATTTAGGGGAAGAGGGGATGAAGTTAGAATCTATCCACTATCTTTTGCAGAGTTTTTCACAGCCTTTGATGGAGATTATGATGAGGCATGGAATGAATATATGATATATGGTGGACTTCCACAAATTACTCAGTTTGTGGACGAGCGTCAGAAAGCAGAATATTTAAAAAATATCTTTGTGAATCTATATCTCAGAGATGTAGTAGAAAGAAATAAGATTCAAAATGTTGATGAAATTGGAACGCTGGTGGACATTCTTGCTTCGGCTATTGGTTCCCCAACAAATCCGACAAAGATATCCAATATTTTTGCAAGTGAACGTGGAAGTAGTTATAGCAACAAGACGATATCAAACCATATTGATTATCTGGCCGAAGCATTTTTGATATCTAAAGCGAATCGCTATGACATAAAAGGTAGAAAATATGTAGGTGCAAATCTGAAATATTATTTTATGGATGTAGGACTTAGAAATGCGAGATTGAATTTCAGACAACAAGAGCCAACCCATATCATGGAAAATATCGTGTATAATGAATTGCTTGTACGTGGTTACAATGTGGATGTTGGTATTGTGGACGTGTATGAAAAAAATAGCGAAGGAAGAAGGATTCATAAGCAACTGGAATTTGATTTTGTAGTAAATCAAGCAAGTCAAAGATACTACATTCAAGTAGCATATGATATGATCTCTGAGGAAAAGCAAAGACAGGAGTTTCATTCCTTGAGAAATATTCCGGATTCATTTAAGAAAATTGTTATCGTAAATGGAACAACAAAACCATGGAGAAATGAGGAAGGATTTGTAATTATGGGAATGAAATATTTTCTTCTGAATGCAGATAGTTTGTAATTTTTTGGGGAAATTGTTGATTTATTATGTGAATCTGCACATATCATAGAATGGGAATTCCCCGTTTTTTCCGTAGATGGTTGTTTTTTACCAGTAGTTGAAAAACATCAACGTTTGATATATTGTAGACAAGTATTACGCATGCTACAATTATCCTTAGAAGGGAGATGCAAACTGTAATTGGGTTAAAGGCAATGTGACTATTAACGAAGAAAAATAACTGCTTATGCAATCACATAGGAGGAAAAAGTGAAAAGAGAAGAAATCATTGGCGGAAAGAAATGTTTGGTTTATGATAATGGAACTGCTACTGATATTTTGATACAGCCGATTGACAATCATGATTTAGAAATCTTGGACCGTGAATTTGAAATGATAATTGAAATGTTACCGGAAAAGGATGTTGCATTGTATGCATTGATGATAGATGAGTGGAATCATGACCTTTCTCCTTGGGAGGCACCTGCAGTATTTGGTAAGGAAGCGTTTGGCGATGGAGCTGGGAAAACACTTCGTTTTATTCAGAAGAATTTATTCCCAATTATTCAGAGTAGGCGTGCTGGTGAGCAAAACATAAAATATTATCTCGGTGGATATTCCCTTGCTGGATTGTTTGCCCTATGGGCTGGATATCAAACACAGCAGTTTAAAGGGATAGCTGCGGCATCCCCGTCTGTTTGGTTTCCGAGATGGATAGAGTTTATTCAAGAGCAGAAAATAAAAAGTCCGCTTGTCTACTTGAGCCTTGGAGACAAGGAGGAAAAAGTGAAAAATCCGGTGATGGCAAAAGTGGGAGAAAATATTCGTTCCATGGAGAGGATATTGCAAAAATCCGAGCAGTGCAGGGAGTGTGTCCTGGAATGGAATCCTGGAAATTACTTTAAAGACATTGAAAAGCGGATGGCGAAAGCTTTCGCATGGGTGATTCAGAGGAATGGAAAAGAACTATCGCATAAATAGTAGATTTAGGGAAGTTTCGAAAGCCGGGGGCGTATAAGATGTGGGGAGAATGAGAATCGATTCCGCATAGGGCAGGTGATTTTAGGAATTCACCTAAAGGCTTTGAAGTGTTGAATTAGGTGAATGCAAAAGAAAAGGGGGATTCAGTGAATCTCAATTCAAGA
>JAILRZ010000184.1 GCA_024697845.1 Eubacterium sp.
CAAAAAATTGATTGTCGTTTGGGAACCAATGCGGATTTTAAAGACCTTTGTAATGAACTTCACCAAGAAAACATCAAAGTGGTTCTGGATGGTGTGTTCAATCACGTAGGAAGAGGTTTTGGCCCATTTCAGGACGTTTTAAACAATCGGGAGCAATCGCCATACTGTTCCTGGTTTTATATTGATTTTGGTGGGAATTCACCTTATAACGACGGGTTATGGTATGAAGGATGGGAAGGAAACTATGACTTAGTGAAATTAAACCTTCAAAACGAAGCCGTTGTTTCTTATTTGTTGGAATCGGTATCCTTTTGGATATCCGAATTTGACATTGACGGAATTCGACTGGATGTGGCATATTGCCTGGACTTTGATTTTTTAAAACGACTGCGTCGCCATTGTGATACTTTGAAGGAAGATTTTTTTCTTGTCGGAGAAATGCTTCATGGGGATTACAATCAAAGAGTCAACGAAGAAATGCTTCATTCCTGTACAAACTACGAATGCTACAAAGGACTTCATTCCAGTTTTAATTCTATGAATATGTTTGAAATTAACCACTCGTTGCTGAGACAGTTTGGGGCAGATCCATGGTGTCTATATCGTGGAAAACATCTTTTCAACTTCGTGGACAATCATGATGTTACAAGAGTTGCCAGCATCCTAAATAACGAAAATCATTTAAAACCTATCTATGGTTTGTTATTTGGAATGCCGGGGATTCCATGTGTGTATTATGGAAGCGAATGGGGAGCAACCGGAAGAAAAGAAGAAGGAGACCCAAGTCTTCGATTGTCTTATGACAAACCGGAATGGAATACTCTGACTGACTTTATTGAGAAACTTGCTACAATAAAAAAGACCGAAAAATCATTAAACTACGGAGATTTCACATCCATTCTTTTAACCAACAGACAATGTATTTTCAGAAGAAGTGTTGATGGAGAAAATGTCTATATTGCAATCAATGCAGAGGACGTACCGTATCAGGCAAACTGTAATTTCGAAAAAAATCAGGTTACAGATTTAATTTCCGGTGCTATAATAGAAACCGGCTCCGGTCTGATACTGGAACCATATTCTGTTTATTATTTGAAATAGAAAGGAAGTACTAAAAATGAATAATCAATTAGTTCCTGTAACATTATTAACCGGATATTTAGGTGCCGGAAAAACAACATTATTAAATCAGGTTTTAACAAACCAAAAAGGATATAAAGTTGCCGTGATTGTTAATGACATCGGAGAAGTAAACATTGACGCTTCCTTGATTGCCAAAGGCGGACAGGTAACCCAGCAGGATGAAAATCTTGTCCCATTACAGAACGGTTGTATCTGCTGTACTTTAAAAGTAGACTTAATCAATCAGATTATTGATTTAATTCGTACCGGACGCTTTGATTACATTTTAATTGAAGCTAGCGGAATTTGCGAACCGATTCCAATTGCACAGTCTGTAACAATGTTGGACGGTTCCTATGATAAGAGAGCGAAAATTGCAAGATTAGACAATATCGTATCTGTTGTTGACGTAGCTCGTATGGCTGATGAATTTGGATGCGGAGAACATCTTGTAAAGGATGACTTGGACGAAGAAGATATCGAAAACCTTCTGATTCAGCAGATTGAATTCTGTAACACAATTATCCTCAATAAAGTAGATACCGTTTCTGAAGAAGAATTAGGAAAAGTAAAAGCCATCATCAAGAAATTGCAGCCAAATGCAGTAATGATTGAAACAACATACGGTCAGGTTGATGTAGATGAAATCTTAAACACCAATCGTTTTGATTTTGATAAAGCAAGTATGTCTGCAGGATGGATTCAGGAATTAGAAGCTACTGAAGAAGAAACAGAAGTTCCTGAGCATCATGACCATGATGAAGAAGAACATGAACATGAACATGATCACGACCATGAACATTGCGAACATCACGACCACGATCATGAATGCGAACATGACCATGACCACGAAGAAGAACACGGTCACCATCACGGTCATCACCACCATCACCACCATCATCACGGTGAAGGGGAAGTGGAAGAATACGGTATCGGTTCTTTTGTATACTTCCGTAGAAGACCATTTGCAAAAGAAAAGTTTGAAGATTGGTTGGATGCAATGCCAAAGACAATCATTCGTGCCAAAGGTATTATCTGGGCCGCAGAAAACAATAACGATGCGTATATGTTTGAACAGGCAGGAAAGCAGATTAACATTTCTAATGCCGGTCAGTGGGTTGCTACAGCACCACGTAGGGTTCGTCAGAAAATGATGAAAGAAGATCCTACTCTTGTAAGAGATTGGGATGAACAGGTTGGAGATCGTATGATTAAAGTTGTATTCATCGGTCACGATATGGATAAAGAAGAAATTATCCGAACATTGGATGAATGTTTGGCATATTAGTTCATAAAAAAAATAACAGCTATGGGAATCATATCAGTTTCATAGCTGTTATTTTTTATTCTTAAATGATGTTTCTTCGGTAAAGGGAACGAACAATTCCGACAACCGTACAGTCAGGAACAATAATCGGATCCATATCGTCGTTTTCCGGCTGAAGGCGAATATGTCCGTCTTCTTTGTAAAATCTTTTGACTGTAACCGAATCTTCAATCAATGCAACAACAATATCACCGTTTTTGGCTGTAGAAGTTTTTTCAACAATTAAATAGTCGTTTTCAAAGAATCCTACATTAATCATACTTTCTCCATGAACTTTCAAAATAAACGATTCACCGTTTGGCATAAACTCTGCCGGAAGAGAGAAGTAGTTCTCTACATTTTCAACAGCAAGAAGTGGTTCACCGGCTGCAACTCGTCCCACAATCGGAATATTCACCATTTCTCTACGGGTTAATCCAAATTCATCATCTATAATTTCAATGGCTCTAGGTTTCGTCGGATCGCGACGAATATATCCGTTTTCCTCCAATGTACTCAAATGAGAATGAACAGAAGAAGTAGACTTCAATCCAACCTTTTCACAAATTTCACGAACTGTAGGCGGATATCCTTTCTTTAAAATTTCTTCTTTAATATAGTCTAAAATCTGTTGCTGTTTCGCAGATATCTTTCCTGGCATATATTTGAGACCTCCGTTTCTAAATGTAAGTACGAATTATTGTACTTTCGATATGTTAATCTTAGCACAGTTAAAGAAAAGATTCAATCTTTTTTCGAACAAATATTCGAAAAACCATTGACAAACATTTGTTCGAGCGTTATGATAAGGGTACAACAAAACGAACAGATGTTCACAGTCATATTATATGGAGGTGTTATAATGAATAATAGAAGAATGTACACAGGATGTTTTGTAGTTTTAATAGCAATCGCAATTTTCTCTGCTATCCATTTTACTAATATTGATGCAATGGGCGGCGAACACTTAGCCACCGAGAAATCCTATATC
>JAILRZ010000036.1 GCA_024697845.1 Eubacterium sp.
ATAGATACTCCTCCTAAAACGATCAGATAAATATATGCCTGTTTGACAAAATTAAATAACAATCCCATAGACACTCCCCCTTTTTATCGATACCCCTTTAGCAATCTCTTTTCAAATTGTTCTCTTGGCAGCGGCTGATCGTACAGGAACCCTTGCACATAATAACAGCCGATTTCCTTCAGGAACTCCTTCTGTTCCAAAGATTCAACTCCTTCTACGATTACATTCATTCCTAAAGCTTTTGCCATTTCCGTAATTCCTTTTACAATGATTTTCCCCTTTTCTTGACTCATTGCAGCAACAATAAAGGAACGGTCTATTTTTATTTCGTCCATGGTAAAGTCCCGTAGCATTGACAAAGATGCATATCCGGTTCCGAAATCATCTACCGAAGTCTGTATACCAAATTTTTTCATATCATTCAAAAAGAAATGCATCTTTTCTTTCATTTTTTGAGATACGGTTTCTGTAATTTCAACAGTAATTTTCTTCTTATCAATGTGATATTTTTCAATAACTTCATTGATTTTCTCTGCCAGGTTGGAATCCCTTAAATTGATTCGCGAAAAATTAACAGACAGCGGAACTAGTTCATTTCCCTGATTCTGCCAGGCCTCCATATATTTACAGGCTCGCTCTAACACATAGAAATCCAATTCCCCAATCAAACCGGATTGTTCCAATACCGGGATAAACTCTCCCGGAAAATATTTCTGCTCCGGTTCAATCCACCTGGCCAGCGCCTCTACTCCCACAATTTCATCCGTTCTGATATCAATTTTGGGCTGAAGCCATAATTGAATATACTCCTTCTTCAGCGCCGTAAAGAATGTATCTTCGATTCTTCTTTTGGTAACCATCTGCTCGCAGATTTCATCGGATATGAGTACAAATTTTTCGCCATTATTAATTCCATAAGATAGTGCAAGGCGTGGTTCTGTAACCAGTTTTTCTATAGTTGCACTCTGAGAATCAATCGGTGCCACACCAACAAACGTCCGAACATTCATAATCACCTGTTTCCCACCAACATTGAGATGGATTTCACAATTGTCCAACATTTTTTCAATCTCATCCCGGTTCTTTTTCTTGATAAGCAACGCAAACTTGTCATTTCCACGATGTCCGACAAGTTCTTCCCGATCACATCGCTTTACCAATTCTTCCGCATACATCCTAACAATTTTTTCCCCCTGCTCTTCACCATAAAGTCTTTTCATTGCGTCAAAATCCTTTATTGCAATGATTAGGGCAAGATACTCATTTTCATGGTACTCCTTCACATACTGAATTGCTTTTTTCACATATGCTTCCCTGGTTAACAGTCCATTCACTCCGCTTTTATTTCTGCGAACCGGTAGCTTATTAAAACCACGTTTTGTCATAAGCATCTCCTCCTGTTTTTAACTGTCCTGTAAATAGTCAATGATATAGATTCTTGACGGTGTTTCAGCCACTTCAATTTGAATCAGCAGCCATCCTTCCTTTTTTAATCGTTCTCCAATCTGGTCCCCCAGATATTTTGTCAAATTCTCCAATGTTGGATTTAAGGAATCAAAAGGATTCACTTCATTGATATATTGATCCTGGTACGGTTCCAATGTTTCCTCAACCGCTTTTTCAACCTCGGAAAACATTACAAATTCATCAACCACCTTTATCACGTCCAGGGATATCTCCCATGTGTGAGGATGAATTTCTCCCATATTTCCATTTATAATAATCGAATGGTTTGCATTTAGATAAAATTTGTATTTGTATTGATTAAACTTCATTGCCATTACCTGTCTTTCGTGTTTTATTCCTTAATTGATATGTATGCATTTCAAAAAGAAGTAAGCCCAAATAAATTATAAAAAATCCTGCTGACACCAGGGCGCATTTTACTAAATGTTTTGGTGTATATTGGAATTCCAGTTTATGTGTCCCACCGGAAACATTCTCGATTGCCATCAGGCAATTCTGCGTTGTCTTCGGTTGCACTTCTTTTCCATCCAAAGTCACCTTCCAGTTTTCGCTGTATGGAATTGTCGTAATAACTCTTCCATTCTGCTCCAGGGTTACCGTTGCCTTTAAATGAGAATCTGTAATTGTTTGTACGTTTCCCGAAGTCTGTTTCAATACTTTTGTTAATTTCATTAGCGTACCGTAATCTTCAGAGTAAAAGAGAGGTTCGATTACTTCCCCTTCTCCTTTATACTCCACAACAACATCTACTACGCTTCCCGGTCGGAATCCTCCAAGAGCCATCACCCCTTTGTTGTAAACATCAAAATATTCTTCCATATTTTTATTGTTTACCTTAACACTCATCAGGGTAATCTCTTTTCCGAGAGGCATCGCCATATAAATATATTCCGCATTCTCCGGCGTAAACTGATAATGAAATTTTCGTTCGTTTTCCCGAATACTTCTTACCGATTTTACTTTTTTATAAATCTGATCCGGCAGTCCGGTATAACTCTGATAAATCGAATTCTGATATTCAAATATATTTCCGCTACTGGAAGGGTTTTCTTCTCCGTATCCTGCAAAAACTAATCCAAGTGCGCAATTATTTTTATAGATATTGATGTTCTCATAGGTGGCGATTAACGTCAGCTTTTTGTCCAGTTTTTTTCTGGAAATAATATACTTTACTCCCAAAAGGGAATCTCCTCCCAGAGTAGACCCTTGATTGTAAAAACACCAGAAGTCCTGATTTCTGGTATATCCCAGATTTTCCATCAGTTCCAAAACCATTGGATTATCCGAAGAACTGAAATGAGATAATCCATGATAATTCAATAGCATCGCATCATTTAAGGAATTATAAAATGTTTTCTCAATTCGGTAAAAACTTTCCCCGCGATCTTTTTCATCAATATATGCAATGCACGGTTCCATTTCATTCACATAGCCGCTCAAACTGTTATCCGCAAAATCCGTGCTGACCAGTTTGTCATTTCCCTGAAACAATATACTGGCAATCACAATCAGGAAAAATCCAATTCGTGCAATTGGAACAAGTACTTCATCCATTTTTTTCTGTTTAAGAATAATGATTATAGTCAGCAATATCAGCATCATGTCCATTAGAATGGTAATGATTCCCATTCCCTTTTTTACCTGATAACAGGATAATACCAACAATCCCATTGTGACCAGTCCAACCCCAATAACTTTCCAAAGACTTCCGATTCCATCTATATTTTCATAACATCTCCAGGCACTGAAAATTGCCACGAAAATAAATAAAAATGTGTATCGGAAATAGAACTGATTCGGGCTGGCAAATCCATGCCACACAGCATCCAACGTAATGAACATTGTACTCAAGACAAAAACAATCTCCATTACCAAAATACTGATTTTTTCCCGAACTTTAATTTTTTTATTAAAATAAAAAGCAACTGCAAAATATAACAACGGAATGGTAAAAAATACATATGGAAGATTTTTCTCTAGGGAATATCTTGGTCCATTGTATCCAAACAGACCATTTACAAATTCCATAAAACGAATCTGACATTTGGTTGAAATTTCAAACTTTCCACCAATGGATCTGCTGGCATTCTGAGAAGTAATTGCAGGAATTAAAACCACTACTGCCATTCCCAAACCAATCACTGTCGCCATACCGAGATTCCATATGCTTCTCATTTTTTCTTTGATTCTTTCTTCTCCGGACACGGTCCGATATGCTACATACATTGCCACAAAAATACATACCATATAACCGGTGTAGTAACAGCTGACGATTAGAAAAAATAAGGCTGTCATATACGGGACCATTCCCTTTTTGGAAAATATTCTCTCAACCCCTAAAAGAACTAAAGGTGCCAGATACACCGCATCCATCCACATGAGGTTAAACGCAAAGGCTATGGTATATCCACTCAAAGCATAGGCTGTTGAAAAAATCACATTCCGATAGTAATATCCACCTTTTTCTCCTAGGAAAAGGGAATAGAAACAACCTGCAAGTCCCAGTTTAGCCAGAGTTATAATCATTAGTAATTGAGGCAAATCACTTTTATCCACAAAAAGAAATATAATGTTTAGTGGACTCAACAAATAGTATGCAGACATTCCTGCCATGTCTCCTCCCAATGTTTTGGAAAAAGAATAAAACAATCCATTTTTTGAGAATACAGCATCTTTCAAATATGCGAAGAAATTTACATATTGTCCGGACAAGTCAGACATCAGTACTGTCTTGGAATAATAGGGATAAATTCCCACACCATAATATAAGAACAGCATAAGCAACACCGGTATCGCAAACGCAACCAATGCTTTGACGCTCTTTTTACACAGTACTAATTCTAATTCACTCTGCTTTTCTCTCATAACCTCAACCCTATCTCTCTTTATTGTTTTTCTTTTGCGATTCCGTTCACTTTCTCTTTTAATCGATGCACGACTCTTGTAACAAACATAAAGTCATTTTTCACGATATCTTTAAAGGTGTCACTTTCCTCTGTCAGGTTCTTTGTTTTCCACATTCCATTGCTGTTAATGGAATTAATGATTCCGGCAAATCGAATCCAAAACATTACAAAGTTATAAAACGGCAGAATGAAACATAAATACCATTTTCCTGCATAATATTTTCTGATTTGTGGAAAACTCCTTAAAAATGTCAGGATGTTAATAAAGTACAACATCGCTGAAATGATATACAAAATATAAATCACTCCAACAGAACCCATAACCAGTTTCATCGGATAATTCATGAACAACAAACATATCAAAGCAAAATACCATATCATTCTCGGAAATGCAAAGGTATGGTCAAATACAATTAAACGAATCATAAAATTGGAAAAGAACCCCTTTGTAATGTTCATATTGTTTTTAAAAAACATATGAAACACTTCTAATTCGCCACGCTGCCATCTCTGTCTCTGTGTATACATTTTATTTAAATCTTCGATAGGATCTACCATAAATACTGCATCCTCACACATGTACACTTTCTGATTCAGATCTTTTTTTATCTGGAAAGTAATTTGGGTATCTTCTCCTACCGTATCTGTATTGTACAATCTTGTTTTCAAAATTGTGGATTTCCGGAATGCCGAAAATGCACCGGATAATGTAAATATGCTGTCTAACTCTGCCTGGTAATTTCTTCCTGCCAGAAAGGCCTGAGCATATTCGAAAAATTCAATTCTTCGGAAAATCTTCATATATACGGAATCTGTCTTTTCGATATCGTCAGGATTAATCAAAATAGCCCCTGTCATACAATGAATTTTTCCATTGTTTTCAAATTTCTTCACCATATTCATTAAAGCATTCTGTTCCAGCGTTCCATCACTGTCGATATGAATACGATAAAGCGGTCTCTGAATTAAATAAACGCGGGATCGAAGTAATTACTCACGTCATTCTCGGTCTTCCCGGAGAGGATACCGGCATGATGAAAGAGACGGTAAAGTATGTATGCGATTCCGGATCCGGAGGTATAAAACTTCAGCTGCTACATGTGCT
>JAILRZ010000205.1 GCA_024697845.1 Eubacterium sp.
ATGTTGTGGAACAGATGAAAGAGAATATGAAGGAATGGAATCCGCCACCGATAATCATTGAGTATCAAGGCAACAAGAAGTTTTATGTTTCTTTTTGCCATCTGCCAATGAAGTTCCAATCGATGTCTGCCATCACAAACATAAAACTTCTTGTTGCCTTGATAAAGTGTTAGGAAAATGTCAGAAATGCGGAAATACGGAATGGGATAAAGAAGTACAGGGAAATAAAATAATTTGCCCGAAATGTGGGAATTGTTGGACGTTTAAAAAGTTACCGGTATTTATTTTGACCGGATGTAGTGGAATTGGGAAGACCACAACAGCGCAGGAATTACAGCGAATGACAGATCAGTATGTCGTTTTGGACATGGATTTTTTGTACAATATTATGAACTATCCACAAAGTGTGGATGATAATTATAATATGATAGAGCAAGCCCTTAGTCTGTCTAAAAATATTAACCAAACAGGTAAGCCGGTTGTTTGGACATGTGCCGGTAATCTGGAAAAATTTCCAAGAGTCTATAGTGCACGCTTCTTTTCTGATATTAAAGTGCTTGCTTTGACAGCATCTTCGGAAGTGATTCATAAGAGAATGATGGAAGGAAGAAATATAGAGGATGAGTCATGGATACAAGGGTCGATTGACTATAATGAGTACTTGAGAACACATAATAGCGTTGAGGACACAAAATACGATAAGATGGATTGCTCTGCGGGGACGCCGAAGGAGATTGCAGAGAAGGTATTAGAGTGGCTTGAGAGGAACAGATAGTGGAAGGTTACTTTCACCGGTTTTAGTGAGAGGTGTATCAAAAAATCACCGCAGTTCTCACCCAAATGGGTGAAATTGATTACAATGACAGTTAATCCTGACTCAAAGAGGATGATCTGATTAAGTGCCCCTCTTGAGCGGCAGCTAAGGTGGCAATTGTACAGATAGCAATACCACTATATTTTATATCAATAATGGATACTGTTAGAGGAAAGATAAATAGTAATGCTCCGGTAATTTTGTTTAGAATGGTGTGCTTTACAACAAATTCCTTACGGATGATATATCCCGAAATTACATTTATGACTTTTATAATCACAATTAGGATTATCCATATCCAAAGAAAAGTAGGTATATTCAGAATCGGTATCAATCTAATAAAACAAACAGCAATAAATATAAAGTCTGCGATGGAATCCAGCTTGGAACCAAATTCACTAACAGAATTTGTTTTCCTAGCAATGGTTCCATCAATCATATCAGTAAATCCGGCTATAAGGTACAGGAAATAAAACGTTGGAGAAAATGCAGGAAATAAGAGTAGCATTATGCTAAATATGATTCTGCTAATTGTTAAGATGTTAGCCATTTTTTTCTCCATAAGCGCATCCTTTCCGCTGACAATCCTTTCGAATATGGTATCCAATTTCCGGAAGTGTTTCGCCATCAATATTCTGTAGCGTTAGCCCACAGTCGCCGATCATTTCACCGGTCTCTTTCAGACAAACCGCCCATAGACCAAAAACGTTTTCGTTGTATAAACCCTATAGTGCTTTATAAAAGGGTAAATCTTTCTCGTTCCATAATAACACACTTGATGTTCTAACTCTATCAATAAGTTGAGGGACGGTGCACCCTAGAAGGAGGAAATGTTGTGCAGGATGCAGATGAAGGTCAAAAAGGCAAAGTGTGATGCACCCTGGAAGAAAGAAATGTTGTGCAGGGTGCAGGTGAAGGTCAAAAAGGCAAAGTGAGTTGCACCCTAGAAGGAAGAAATGCTGCGCAGGGTGCAGGTGAAGGTCAAAAAGGCAAAGTGAGTTGCACCATGGAAGGAAGAAATGATGTACAGGGTGCAGGTGAAGGTCAAAAAGGCAAAGTGAGTTGCACCCTAGAAGGAAGAAATGATGTACAGGGTGCAGGTGAAGCTCAAAAAGGCAAAGTGAGTTGCACCTTAGAAGGAAGAAGTGATGTACAGGGTGCAGGCGAAGCTCAAAAAGGCAAAGTGTGATGCACCCTAGAAGGAAGAAATGTTGTACAGGGTGCAGGTGAAACTAATTGCTGCCTTCATGTCAGTAGATAATTAAAGCAAGAATATTATTGACAAAAAAAGAGAGTTAGCCCAAACTAAACCTGGACGAGTTTTGAAGTGGAGTGCGGCGAAAAAGTGTGACACCTATGATATATATCAGTTGAAAAGGAGAACACGAATGAACAAAAAGTATTCAGAAGAAATGAAAGAAGAAACATCACTTTACATTTTGGAGTCAGGAAAATCAATAACAAATGCAATTGCAAAGAGAGGAACATTGCTTAAACAAAGAGAATCTATTAGAATGATATCAAAGGATTAGGTGTATCAATAAATCACCGCAGTCCAGCGTAACAGAAGAGGAAATGTTGATTCCGTTAATTGTGTTTAACGAGTAACGGTAATGAGGAAAGATATGAAATATAAATTAGTTATTTTTGATTTTGACGGAACGATTGCAGACACAAGGAAAGTAATCTTAACAGCAAAAAAAGAAACCATGCGGAGAATGGGATACGTAGTGGCAAGTGATGAGGAATTTGCGTCCACCATAGGCTTTTCTTCGAAAGTGGGGTTTCACAAATTATATCCGGAATTATCGGAAGAGACGCTAGTGGAGTGTGAGACAATTTACAGACAGTTATTTGAAGAAATGAAGAATACCATATCTCCAACATTTTTTACAAATGTAGATACGGTGTTGGAAGAACTTACGAAAAGAGGTATTCAATGTACCATTGCTACATCAAGAGACACAGAATCAGTTAATGAATTTTTGACACAATGGAAATTTAAGGAGTATTTCAAATATATTCTGGGTAATGATAATTCAACCCTATTGAAGCCAAATCCCCAACAGATTTTGAAAACACTGAAAGAACGTTCGTTTTCTTCTGAAGAGTCACGAGTTGTTGGGGATATGCCGGTGGATATTGAGATGGGAAGGAGTGCCGGCGTC
>JAILRZ010000020.1 GCA_024697845.1 Eubacterium sp.
TCCTGATGGAATGCTTTCACAATCTTCTGCCCCCCGATAATTTCATCAATAAATGCTGTCTGTTCTCCACGGGTTTTTGACTGTTTCATAAACATGGAGTACGTTCTTTTGGCAATAAAGTTTGCCACTACAAAAGATAACGGCGTAATTAAAATAACAACTAATGCAATCTTCCAATGAATGGAAATCATAAAAACAAGCGTCAGAACAATGGTAATCACTCCCGTAAACGCCTGAGAAAATCCCATCAGCAAACCGTCTGCTAATTGATCCACATCCGCTATTATTCTACTTACCATATCCCCATTGGAATGTCTGTCCAAATAGGACAATGGAACCGTCTGAATTTTTTCAAAAGCTTCCTGCCTAATATCCCGCACCACACGGAACGTAATACGATTATTGCAAAGTCCCATCAACCATTGTGCAATCGCTGCAATTACAGCAACAACACCTATTTTGATTGCAATCTTTGTTAATCCATTAAAATCCACAGCTCCTTTTGTCACAATCTGATCCGTTCCATACCCAATCAATTTTGGAACATAAAGAGAAAGCACCACATAGACTACTGCAAAGAAGAGAGATGCCAGTAAAATATACCAATATTTTTTAATTCTGCTCCCCACCAGACGAAGGGCCTTTTTTTGACTCATTTCATTTTCCATTTATCTGCCCTCCTCGTTTTTGTTTTGAGATGCATAGATTTCCTGATAGGTTTCACAATTTTTCAGCAGTTCCTCATGCGTTCCAATCCCCATGACCTGACCATCATCTAAAACAACAATGTGATCTGCATCCATAATGGATGCGGTTCTCTGAGACACCACGAAGGTTGTCATATTTTTAAGATTCCGTAACGCCTGACGAAGTTTCAAATCTGTTACGTAATCAAGGGCGGAAGAACTGTCATCCAAAATCAGAATATCCGGTTTAGCAACTACCGCTCTGGCAATGGTCAGACGCTGTCTCTGTCCACCGGAGAAATTCTTTCCGTTTTGCTCCACTACCGCATCAACGGTATTTTCCTTTTCCATAACAAATTCATAGGACTGGGAAATTTTCAAAGCGTCTATAATTTCATCATCGGAAGCACCTTTCTTTCCCCATTCCATATTGCTTCGAATCGTTCCTTTAAAAAGCAATGCCTTCTGCGGAACAATGGAAATCATTTTCCTCAGCGCTTCATAAGTATAGTCCTTCACGTTAACCCCATGAATTTTCACGCTACCGGATGTAACATCATAAAATCTGGAAATGAGTTGCACCAGCGTGGATTTTCCGGAGCCGGTACCTCCGATAATTCCAATCATTTCTCCCGGTCGCACTTTTAAATTCACATCGGATAAAGACTCCTCTCCCGATTCATTATAGGCGATAGATGCATGTTCCATTTCCACAATGTACTCTGTATTGGATTCCGGTTCTTGAATGGTTCCTTCTACCATACCCGGTTCCAACTGAAAAACTTCTTCAATTCGAGAGGCGCAAGCCAACGCCTTAATAATATTGATAATCAATGCTGCCAGTTTAATCAATTCCACAAGAATCTGAGACATATAGTTTACTAAGGCCACTACCTGTCCCTGGCTAAGCGCTCCGGTATCTACTCGTTCTCCACCAATCCAGAGAATCCAGATAACTGCAGCATTTACAATCACGTAGGTTGCCGGATTCATCAACGTGGAAATTCTTCCTGCCAACATTTGTATTTTGTAAAGAAAATAGTTTTCCTCTGCATAACGATTCTTTTCAGCATCCTGCTTGTTAAATGCACGGATCACACGTACTCCCGCAAGATTATCACGAGTGCTCATCATAATCTGATCCAAACCTTTTTGAACCTTCTTGTACATTGGAATGGTAAGAATCATAATTCCATAAACAATAACGGACAATGCAGGGATTGCAACCACAAAAACCATGGCCGCTTTTACATCCACCATAAAAGCCATAATCATTGCACCAAATACAATGAAGGGCGAACGTAACAGCAATCTGATGGACATGTTTACCTGAGCCTGCACCTGATTAACATCTGTTGTCATTCGTGTAATCAATGTGGATGTTCCCTGTCGATCCAACTGCGCATAAGACAAGGACTGAATATGCTTAAATAAATCATGGCGCAACTCTGTTCCGAAACCAGCTGCAGCTTTTGCTGCAAAAAATTGTGCTGTCAAAGCAACAGCCAATCCAACAACTGCTAACAGAATTAAAACTCCACCCATTTTTAAAATATGAGTAGAGTCTCCCCTTTTAATTCCCTGGTCAATAATTGAAGCCACAACCAAAGGAACAAGCAAATCAAATCCAGCTTCTAACATCTTAAACAACGGCGCCAGTATCGTTTCTTTTTTATAATTCTTTAAATATTTCAACAGACTTTTCAAAGTAACAATCTCCCTTTCATTCCTTCAATGACTAAGTATAATTCAGAATTTTCAAAAAGGCAAACAAAAACAGGCTGAAAGTTTTAATCCTTCCAGCCTGTCTCCCCTTTTATTTTGAATAGATTTTGCTTATTCGAAGTCGATTGTTGCGTCACCCATGCCACATTTTACAGTCATATTCTTGCTTGCATTATAATCAACTTCGGTTCTGTTTTTATATCCCGAGAATTCCTTATCTCCGATAATTACATCACCGGCACCAACAGTAACCGCATAATTGTAATCTGTCTGTCTTCCTGTCAACTTCAAATCAATATTACCCATTCCACAATCAACGGTTGCGTCTCCAAGAATCGTTCCGTTCATGGAAAGATCTCCCATTCCCACCATGAAATCACATTCTTCAAAAGATGTTTTCTTAATGTCGCCTGAGCCGGCACCAATGTTAAAGGATGCTTTCTTTGCTTTGATTCCATCAAATGAACCATCTCCGGCACCAATGCTGACATTTAATTGTTCTACGTCAATATTACTACATCCAATGGTTCCGGCACCAATATTCATATCCAGTTTTTTCAGATTAGCATTTCTTGGAATATATAATTTTCCTTCTACTGTTCCACGCCAGAATCCATTTTTCTTTCCAACCGGAGTGATTTTCAAAACACCATCTTTTAAAGAATAATAAATCTTTGTGTTTTTTGAAACATCTTCCAAAGCATAACCTTCATTGTCCCAGAATGTAATTTCAAAGGAACCATACTCACCATTAAAAGATACTTCTTTCACATTATCTGCCGAAATATTTTCTCCATCATAAACAGACATTCCTTTCACATCTGCAGCATCTAAAATAATATTTCCTGTCCAGTTAAACCCAATGTTACCATTAAGCATATCATTTTTGATTGTCTTAATTCCACCGGTAGAAACACCGATAATAACAAATATTGCACCGAAGGTAGCAAGTACTGCGCTAATGATTAAACTAATCTTTATAAATCTTTTCATGCTGTCTCCTCCTGTTCATCCAATATTTTCTTAATTATTTTTCTAACACAATGAGCAAGCCATGGTAACACTGTTCCACAAAATGCCACAAATAAAATCAACAATAATACTGTAACTGCCAACAAAATAAATCCAATTCCTGTCAACAGTAGTCCACCAGAAAATCCACCAACAGTATAAGCGGTAATCATCAATGAAAATCCGGCAATTGCAAGTCCCACCGCACTACCGATAATAGAAGCAGCTACACCAAATACTGTACCTCCCACTAAAGCAACTAGTCCAATCCACAAAGGAAATGTAACAACAGCTAATACAAGTGCTAACGGAAACTTCTTGTCTTCCTCCTTCTGATCGATAATGTTTGGCACTTCAACCTTGTCCTTGTAAATACTTTCGTCTAATTTCTTATTCACCATCGCCATCTCCTTTCAATAATATTTTTGATACTTCACTTGAATAGTTCTGCCATTCTTCTCTGTACATTTCAAGCTTCTCCATTCCCTTTTCAGTTATCCGATAATACCTTCTATTTCTGCCATCAATTGCCTTGTCATAGGTCTCGAAATATTTCTTTTTTCGAAGTCTTCTGAGGACCGGGTATAATGTCGTTTCAGATACTTCAAAAATTTGCCGTACGTCCTGCGTGATTTTGTATCCGTAAGTTCCATCCGGTTCCTTAGAAACAACAGACATTACAATGGCTTCTAATAATGTTGAACCCGTATTAAAAACCATAATATTTTCCTCCCATATTCAAATTTTACCGCTAACATTTTCTTGTTAATATTGTATCGCGTATAATATTACCTGTCAATTATTATTCTATTCATTTTCAATATTATAACGTTTTTATTTTCTGCAACAGTTCAGCCATCAAAAAACAATCCCCCTTCCACAAAAAATGCTCGCATTTTTTTGGAAGAGGGATTGTTTTTTGATGTGCGGAGCGCCACATAATGAGTAAAACACATCTGCGTAGCAGATGGTTGGTGCCATCGGCACCGTTTTACGAATTGATGTGGGCTGAACTGTTCTTTTGCGTGCAGAGCGCCACATAGTTCTACACTTTTTATTGAAGTTGATTGCACCCTATACATCATTTCTTCTTTCTAGGGTGCACTATATCTTTTAAATCTGTGTTTCCACTGCCCCCTGTATGTCATTTCTCCTTTTTAGGGTGCACTTTCGCTCTTAAATCTGTGTTTCCGCTGCACCCTGTATGTCATTTTTCCTTTCTAGGGTGCACTTTCTCTCTTAAATCTGTGTTTCCGTTGCACCCTGTATGTCATTTCTCCTTTTTAGGGTGCACTTTCTCTTTTAAATCTGTGTTTCTGCTGCACCCTGTATGTCATTTCTGCTTTCTAGGGTGCACTTTTTCCTGAAACTATGTTGCTCCATTGTGTGGAACTTTTCCCCTCTAAAACCTTGACTACATTTTCCCATAATGCTACTATAAAAAATAGCGTGTTATTCCATTGTTTTAAAGAGTTTCTTCTTAATACAATGGTTACATAAAAATATAAAATATGAGGTGTACTATTATGAGTAAAAGTTTTGACGATTTACTTGCTGCAGTTTCAGAATGCCCTATGAAAAAGGTTGCTGTTGCCTGCGCACAGGATGACGCAGTTTTAGAAGCTGTTAAAGCTGCAAAAGAACGAGGAATTGCTGACGCTATTTTAGTTGGTGATGAAGAAAAAATCAGAACAATTGCAAACGTTATGAAGATGGACTTAACTGGTTTCCAGATTATTGACGTAAAAGATACTGTGGAAGCTGCAAGAACTGCTGTAAAGTTAGTTCATGATGGCGAAGCAGATATGTATATGAAAGGATTGATTGATACCAAATCATTCTTGAGAAGCGTATTAGATAAAGAAGTTGGTCTTAGAACTGACAAGACTTTATCTCATGTATGTGTATTTGAAGTAAAAGGAATTGATCATCTGCTCTTCTTATCAGACGTAGCCTTTGTACCATATCCTGATCTTGAAACAAAGGCTAACATCATTAGAAATACAGTTGAAATTGCTCATGCTTGTGGAATCGAAAATCCAAAGGTTGCTCCACTTGCTGCGGTTGAAGTTGTAAATCCTAAGATGCCTTGTACTGTTGATGCAGAAGCTTTAACAAAAATGAATGAAGCCGGCGAAATTACCGGATGTATCGTTGACGGACCACTTTCTATGGACCTTGCAATCGAACCGGAAGCTGCTTATCATAAAGGAACAACTGACAGAAAGATTGTTGGTGATGCTGATGTATTATTATTCCCTGACATTCAGGCCGGAAACATTACATACAAGAGTTTAGTTCATACAGCAGACAGCAAGAACGGAAATATCTTAACAGGAACAAAAGCCCCTGTAATTCTTACTTCCCGTTCCGATGAATTCGAAGTAAAAGTAAATTCTATCGCTTTAGCTGCAATCGTTGCTGAAAAATTAAAATAATTATTGCTTATGATGGCGGCATACTTTCGTATCGCCGCCTCTATTAATAAAAAATGGAGGAAATAAAAATGTCATATAAAATTTTGATTATCAACCCAGGTTCTACTTCTACAAAGATTGGTGTTTATGAAGATGAAACACAGCTTATGGAAGAAACTTTAAGACACTCTACAGAAGAAATCGCTCAGTACGATACGATTTATGATCAGAAGGATTTCCGTAAAAACGTAATCCTTGATGTATTAAAAGAAAAAGGTGTAAACCTTTCTGACATCAATGTTGTTGTTGGTCGTGGTGGTTTGTTAAAGCCAATCCCAGGTGGTACTTACGCTACTACTCCTGAACTTTTGGAAGACCTTAAAATCGGTAAACAGGGACAGCACGCTTCCAACCTTGGTGGTATTTTAGCATCTGAAATCGCTGCTGAAATTAATGTACCATCCTACATTGTTGACCCGGTAGTTGTTGACGAACTTCAGGACGTTGCAAGAATTTCCGGACATCCAAACTTTGAAAGAATTTCTATTTTCCATGCTTTGAATCAGAAGGCTGTTGCAAAAAGATATGCAAAAGAAACCGGAAAAGCATATGAAGACTTAAACTTAATCGTTGTTCATATGGGTGGCGGTGTTTCCGTTGGTGCTCATAAGAACGGTGCAATCATTGATGTTGCAAACGCCTTAGACGGTGATGGTCCTTTCTCACCGGAACGTTCCGGCGGACTTCCATCTGGAGCATTAATGAAGCTTTGCTTCAGCGGTAAATATACTCAGGCTGAAGTTGCTAAGATGATTAACGGAAACGGCGGTTTCAATGCTTATCTTGGAACAAACGATATGAGAGATGTAGTTAAGCTTGCTGAAAAAGATGACAAGGCTCAGCTTGTAATGGATGCGTTCCACTATCAGCTTGCAAAAGAAATCGGTGCAATGGCTGTTGTATTAGGCGGTAAAGTTGACCAGATTATCTTAACCGGTGGTATTGCATATAACGCAATTACTCAGGAATACTTCAAAGATACTGTAAGTTTCCTTGCACCAATTACAATTTATCCTGGTGAAGACGAATTACTTGCTTTGGCACAGGGTGCATTAAGAGTTATGACCGGTGAAGAAGAAGCTCGTATTTATTAAAGGAGAGTTTTATGAATCAAAAAAAATTATGCAAATCCTTCAGGGATCGCAAGATTTGCGGAGTGTGTGGAGGTTTTGGTGAATATCTTGGAATAGATTCAACCATCGTTCGCCTCATTGTTGCAATTGCAGCATTATTCTCTTGCGGTACTGTGTTACTTGCTTATCTTCTTTGCGTTCTGTTAATGCCAGAAGATGACGGTAATTTTGATAGTTGGTAAAAATACAAAAGGATTTCTTAGTCGTATTGATTAAGAAATCCTTTTTTTCAATTCATCCAATTGATACTTTAATACTGCAACCTCAAGAGATTGTTCCATACTCTGAAGCCAGAGAAAGGCATTGTCATAATCCATTTCAAATCCGCAGCCAAAATAATCCAATAGCTTTTTATGGGTTCCTCCGAATGGTCTACAAATAACCCTCTTTACATTTTCTTCCATCGCGAGTTCTTTCTTCACACTAAAATTTCCGTTAAACAATGATTTTCCATTATCAAAAATCGGTGCTACTCGGTATCTGCCATTTTCATCCATAATAATTCCAAGATTATTAAAATGACGATCTTCATTTAGAATCAAAAAATCCAATGTAAATACTTTTTTAAGATAGTCCCTGATATCGATGTTCGTCGCATCTTTTATAAAGTCAACTACATACTCCACCTGCTCCTTTAATGTCACCATTTGATTCGTCTTCATATGCATGGGCACCCCGGTCAGATTTTTATGAATATGATTGAAGGTAAAAAAACTCTCATTGTTTTTCAAAAAATTTTTACTTCGACAGCCTTTCATCCCATTCACAATTCCGGATTCATAGCATACAAATTCTCTTGGCTTTAAATCAGAAAACTTCAGCAGGCCGGAAACAAGTGCCTCTACTTCTCCTTCACTTCCAACAGAATTAGTCTTATACCAAAATTCATCTTTATAATATTTTCTCTGGGTTCCATCACTGGTACCAATTTCCTCTCTGCGATATTTTTCATCTAGTACAACGTCAAACATTTATCTGCACCTCCGAGTCATCATATCCTGGTACCTGAAATTTTCCCCTTCAAACTGAAACCACAAAAAATCATTATAACTGATACCATGAGTTCGTTTTACAATTTCCAGTGGGTCATAATATCGAAGACCAATATTACTAAGTAATTCATCGATATCATCTCTCCCTCGTTCCCAACACCTGTCCTCAAAAATTTGAGAAAGTTGCATTATATTTAATTTGTCAGACCAAAAAATCTGTTTCATTGGATGCAAAAGAAATCTAATTACTTCCACATCATTTCCCTGAACAGAAACCTTAGACATCAATTCATCTTTCCAATAAGCACTAAATTTCAATCCATCCCACTTTTTTAATTCCGGAATCGTACTGCACTTTTTTTCCAGTTTCAATTCCATATCCAGTTCTCTTGCAAGTTTTAGTAACGTATGCAATTGTGGAACAGTCTTTCCGAGTTCAATTCTTGCCAGAGTGGATTGTGGCATCTGACAGGCATACGCCAATGCTCGTTGTGACAAATTTGCTTTCTGACGATATTTCGTAATCTGCTCTACTAAAGTTTGAATTTCCTGCTCCATGAAATCACCTCTTTCAGTTTTATGATAGCACTTGTGCTATCACATTTCAATTACTATTTCAAAAAAAATCTGAACCATAATAATCTATGATTCAGATTTTTTGATTAACCTACGTTATGCCACTGTCCTAAGACTGTTGTCCCGTTCATTCTGGTATAAGGACGAATTTTAATATTATAATCCAATGGTACACCACCATTATTTACAACACCTGTTTTGATAGTAACATTTCCTGTTTTATTATCTACTTTAAAACTCTTTCCTAAATATTGAATTTCAAGACCACTTGCCCCTTCGACTTTAAAAACATACAACTCCAATGTTCCTTCCGCATCCAAGCTTCTGAAATCGGCATAGCCAAAATATTTATTTGGTGTTGTTTTGCAGATAAATTTTCCAACTTCATAAAAACAGCCTTCTGCAATTTTGACATCCGGATTTTTAAAGGTAACTGTTCCAATCTTGGAATCTCTGAAAGCATAATCTTCAATCACATCCAGGCTTTTCGGAAGTTCCATAGACTGAATCTCATCGCATTCATCAAATGCTCCAATAGAGATTTTCCGTACGCCTTCCTTCATTACAATTGTATTAAACTTCCCTCCTTCAAATGCGCAACGACCAATGGTTTTAATATTTCCAGGAATTACCAGATTCTCAATTGTAACTCCTTCAAACATTTCCTCCGGAATTTTTTTCATTGTTTCCGCAAATTTTACTTTTTTAAAACTGCAATCAGCAAAACAATGACTTCCCCAATGCTTCACGGTTTTTGGCAATTTTAATTCCTTTAGTTTTGTCTGAGCAAAGGCAAAGTCTCCCACCTTTTTAATCTTCTTGTTCCAAGTAATTTTTGTTAATTTTTTACACTGATAAAAAGCATAGTTTCCAATGGATGTTACGTTCTTCGGAATTTTAACTGTCTTAATATTTTTACCGGCAAATGCTTTTTGACCGATTCTCTTTAAGTTGTTCGGAAGCTTAACAGATGTTTTCTTTCCTGCGTATTTTAGTAAAACATTGTCACTGGAAAGATACAGATCCTTCTTCTTTCGTATTCCAAATCTTTTCGCTGTAAGCCACTGCTTTGCAGTCTTTTTCGTAATAAAGTTCATCAAGTTTTCAATGGACGTTCCTGTCAGTTTCTTTGAATTTACCACAAACTTGCACGAATTAAATTCCCCCGGATTATAATCCACTTTCATGTCATTCACAATCTTTGTAACTGATGAAGGAATCGTCATTTTCTTCATATCCTCTAAATAAGGAATTTCTTCGCCTTGCCCATGATAGGTATATGCAAACGCACTGATATAGATGGTCTTGCAACCTTTTCGAATATTCAACTTCTTTGTAGTATATGGAACCAACACAAGTTTCTTGCCATCTCTTGTATAAACAATACCATTATAACTCTTGTACTTCATGTCGTCCTTTGCTGTATAAATTTTGTCAGCTAAAAACAAACTATTCTGATCATTTTTAAAAGTGGAATTAAAATGAATTTCTTTCACTCCATTGTTAAACACTCGATTGATAGTTCCTTCATCTTCATCACCACGCTTCCAAATGTAATTATAGTGTCCCGGCATAGTTACTTTTTTCAACTTGGTTCTTGTACAGAACGAAGCAGCTCCAATGCACTCAACAGATTTAGGAATCGTAACGGATGTCAATCGGGTATTATAAAAAGCATAATGTCCAATCTCCGAAACACTTTTCGGCATTTTCACATTGGTCATATTCGTACAACCATAAAATGCCTTGTCGGCAATTCCTCGAATTCCGGATTTGATGACCACTTTCTTGATTTCCTTTTTGGAGCAAAGGCTGGTATAGCTTTGGTCTGCAAGCCCTGTTCCTGACACAGTAAGGATTCCTTCCTTAAAACTATAATTTACCTCATTACCATCGACTTCACTGTCGTAAAGATAAACCTCTTTTTCAGTTTCTCCTTTGACACTTGGGATGTTTACACTCAATAATAAAGCCAGTGACAAAATCATGCTAATTATTTTTTTCATAAAAAACACCTCTTTCTTTTACAAGTTATTGCTCTTTCTATATA
>JAILRZ010000040.1 GCA_024697845.1 Eubacterium sp.
AGTGCCTCCCATGCTTCTTTTGAGTACGCAAAAAGACACCCGTCCAGACCTCTGGTAACAACAATGCTACCGTTGAGCTCTTCACGGAACTTCGCAGGGACGATTGTTCGGCCCTTAGTATCCATTTTTTGCGAATACTCACCTCTAAACATCTTTGGGATCCTCTTTTTTTGTGTTTTTGGGTAATTTGTGGGGCTTTTTCTTTAAAATTTACCACTTTTTACCACTTATTGACATCAATTTACCACTTATATGCAAATTTTATATCATTTTTACCACTAATGCAACCCCTTTTACTGATTTTCCCTGGCTTTTTTCAAAATGAATCGTTATTTTTTCTCGAAATTGTCAAAGATAGACCTTTTTTCTCTGTTTTATGTCCGTCACTGCACCCTAAATTTATGTTTTCCCTTGTAGGGTGCAACTTTTCTGACCTCTAGATTGTATTGATGCACCCTACAATTTTGTTTTTCTCTGCAGGGTGCAGTTTTTCCACCCCCAGAACTGTATTGATGCACCCTAAATTTATGTTTTTCCCTGCAGGGTGCAGTTTTTCCACCCCCGGAACTGTATTGATGCACCCTAAAATTTCGTTTTCCCCTGCAGGGTGCAGTTTTTCCACCCCCGGAACTGTATTGATACACCCTAAATTAATGTTTTTCTCTGCAGGGTGCAGTTTTTCCACCCTCGGAACTGTATTGATGCACCCTATATTTATGTTTTTCCCTGCAGGGTGCAATTCATCTCTCCACGAAGCTTTATCAATACCCTCTAGATTCATTTTTCAAAAAATCGGGTGCATTGCACTCATTTTTTTGAAAACATATGTCCCTTTAGGATAAACCTATTATTTTTTCATCAAAAAAAGGATTTCGAATCACTGTTTCTAATGATTCAAAATCCTTCTATTAATATGTTCTGTTTAATTCTCTTCTTTTTTTAACTTTATTCTTTTGTAAGCCCAGATTGTTGTCGCACCGACGAACAACGCCATGGACAATGCCTGTGAAACCGGCCAGCCGGTCAGCGGCATAATTAACTGATCTGTACGGTACCCTTCAATAATGGCTCTTCCCAGGGAATATCCCATCAAATACCAAAGCATCACTTCCCCGTCGAACTTTTTCTTTCTTCGGAAAATAAGCATCAGACTTAACACCAGTGCATTCCACGCAGATTCATACAGGAATGTCGGCTGTACCTGAATATAATTCAGTTGAGCCAATGACTTTCCTGTCATTTTTTTCATTCCTTCTTCCACCGCTTCCGGAACCTGAAAACGCTTATATACTGAATCAAAATAAATTCTCATTGCAAACAAATGCTTATCTGATATCACACTTCCAAACGCTTCTCGGTTGAAGAAATTTCCCCATCTTCCAATAATCTGTCCAAGAATCAATCCCAGCACTCCGGTGTCACACATCTTTGTAAAAGACATCTTCTTAATCTTTGAATATGCAAAGCATGTCAGAATTGCAGCAATGACACCACCATAAATTGCCAAGCCTCCATTTCTAATGTTAAAAATTTGCAACGGATGGCTTTTGTATTCGTCCCACGAGAATATAACATAATAAATTCTTGCTCCGATGACACTCAGTACAATTGCATAAATTGCAAAGTCCAGATAATCATCCGGGTTCTGTCCTGTTTTTTTTGCCTCCCAACAGGCAATTGCGATTCCCATAATCATACCAATGGCAATGATCAGTCCATAAAATGCAATATTAATTCCAAAAACATCAACAGACTTTGGCAAATTATTCAATGTAATATGTAGGTTTGGAAATTGTATTGAAGTTGAAAACATAATGAGTCCTTTCTACGACCGTTTTTTCTTTTTCGCTTCCTTGTAAGCCGAGGCAGCTCGAAAATTGTAAATTTTCTCGCTGGTTGGCTCACGCCAACTTCAAAAGCGAAAAAGATATCACCTGTGCGTTTACGCCCATTTTTTCTTTTTCGCTTTTGACCTCGGCTTTGTGCTATTCCATTGTACTAATTATCATTTTTAAAATCAATGGTTTTAAGATTGGATGCATTAAAACCGTGCATTTTCCTTCTGTTCCTATAGAAAAGAGTTTTCCAAAATCACTAAAATGTGGTAAACTGTTAAACGGTGTTTTACATCGTAATGTTTTATTGGAGGTTTATATTATGAAATTAGGTATTGTTGGCCTTCCGAATGTAGGCAAAAGTACTTTGTTTAATTCATTGACAAAAGCTGGGGCTGAATCAGCAAACTACCCATTCTGTACAATTGATCCGAATGTAGGGGTCGTTCCGGTTCCGGACGAACGTTTGGACAAGCTGACTGCTTTATATAATTCAAAGAAAACCATTCCTGCTGTTATCGAATTTGTTGATATTGCCGGTTTGGTAAAAGGTGCATCCAAGGGTGAAGGTTTAGGAAACCAGTTCCTTGCCAATATCCGCGAGGTTGACGCAATTGTTCATGTGGTTCGTTGTTTCGAAAACTCTAATATTGTTCACGTCGATGGAAGTATTGACCCACTTCGTGATATCGAAACAATTAATTATGAATTAATTTTCTCTGATGTGGAAATTTTGGAACGTCGAATTGCAAAGACTACCCGTGGAGCAAGAAATGACAAGGCATTAGCCAAAGAATTAGCATTCCAGGAAAAGGTTAAAGCATTTTTGGAAGAAGGAAATCTTGCAATCAAGATGGAATTAGAGGATGAAGATGAAGAAGCATGGATGGCTGAATATAATCTTTTAACTTGGAAACCAGTCATTTTCGCAGCAAATGTTTCTGAAGACGACTTGGCTGATGACGGTGCTTCCAACGAATGTGTTGCAGCCGTAAGAAAATTCGCCGCTGAAAACAACAGTGAAGTATTTGTGATTAGTGCTGAGATTGAACAGGAAATTTCCGAATTAGATGACGAAGAAAAAGAAATGTTCTTAGATGACTTAGGAATTAAGGAATCCGGCTTGGATAAATTAATTAAAGCAAGCTACTCTCTCCTGGGATTGATTAGTTACTTAACTTCCGGGGAAGACGAAACAAGAGCTTGGACTATTAAGGTTGGAACAAAAGCTCCACAGGCTGCCGGAAAAATCCATACCGACTTTGAGCGTGGATTCATTTGTGCCGAAGTTGTGAAATATACCGACTTAATTGAAAGTGGTTCTTTCACAAAGGCAAAAGAAAAAGGGTTAGTTGGACTTCAGGGAAAAGATTATGTTGTACAGGACGGAGATGTAATCACCTTCCGTTTCAACGTATAATTGCATAGTAAAAAAAGGGGCTGTAAAAAAAGTCTCTAAATAGCAGAACTGCATTGGCCATTGCCAATGCAGTTCTGTTTCTCTATGTATAATTATTATAATTGATGATTTTAGAGGCACTTTAATAAGCCCTATGTTAATAAGAGCTTTTTTAATGTATTTAGTTGTCTGATATCATGCAATCATCTTCAATCGATTTCGTTTATTATGGTATTTATAAAGGTTAAAAGCACAAGCAATCAAGGTTAGTTCTAAACTTACGTTTTCTAAACCTCTTCTGAATAGTCTTTTGTATGATCTGTCCCATTT
>JAILRZ010000054.1 GCA_024697845.1 Eubacterium sp.
TGGCAGGGTGCGGTTCATCAAAAAAAACATCCGTTAAGGGTTCTGTGTATTGGCTTAATTTCAGCAGGTGCTTCCTTCCAACCATCTGCCTTTTCTTCATAATACAAAGGAAGGTTTGCTAAATGTCCTGTAAATCTCCAAGAAGATGTGTCATCCATACCTGATGATGTAAATGCATCAAACTTTAATTCCTTCGATCTCTTATGAATGTCATCTGCAATTTTCTTTAAAGAATCAAAATCTTTAATGTCCGTTACTTCATAGCCTGCCTTTTTAAGCAATGTCTTATTTACAATAATTCCATAGCTTTCGTAGCAATAACCAATGGAACAAGCCTTTCCATCTGCATCATATAAAGTAAAGTCATCTGTTGTTAAATCCTTGTAAACCTCTGTTCCTTTCAAATCAACACAATATTCAGACCATGTTTTTACAGATGCTTGATTTCCAACAACAAATAAAGTTGGGGCACCAGACTTGTCCATTTCAGATGTTAACGTCTGATCATATGTTCCGGATGCTGCAGTAACAACTTTTACATCTACCCCTTTCTCTTTTTTATAAACCTTTGCAATATCCTGTAATGCCTGATCGGCTTCCGGTTTAAAATTAAGCCAATACACAGAACCCTTAACGGATGTTTTTTTTGATGAACCGCACCCTGCCAACAATGATGCTCCCAATGCCAAACACATTCCTACCACAATCAATTTCTTACGCATATCCATTTCCTCCTCTATTTTTTAATATGCTCTCGTTCTGTTTCCTTTTTGGAAACGTTTCCTATGTTTTGATGGTAACACCGCTGCATCAATTTTGCAACACTTTTTTTCTTTTTTATAATTGTTGCACAATTAAGTGCAGAATTATTTAGAGCTTTTATACAAAAAAAGAATCAGTTTTCTTCCATGCAAGCATGGCGAAAACTGATTCTTTTTTATTTGCAAGTTCTATTGGAACTCATTGCTTTCGCGATTATTCTACTGTATAAGGCATTAAAGCAATGTTTCTTGCTCTCTTGATAGCTGTAGTAAGAGCTCTCTGATGACGTGCACAGTTTCCTGTGATTCTTCTAGGAAGAATTTTACCTCTTTCAGATACGTATCTCTTTAATGTAGCTACATCCTTGTAATCAATAGCTTTGTTTTCGTTTGCACAGAATGCACAAACTTTTTTTCTTCTACGACCGCCTCTTCTTCTCATTGGAGAGTCTGGTCTTTCACTCTTATTAAATGCCATAACGGACCTCCTATTTTTAATTAAAAGTTAAATGGCAATCCTGAGTCATCTACACTATCCGGAATGTTCATAAATCCATCCCCTGCAGGAGCTGTCGGTGCAGCTGCCTGTGGCTGATAATTGCTGTTCTGATCTGCAGATGCTTTGCTTTCAGCAAACTCCTGGTTTTCTACAACAACTTCTGTAGTGTATACAGTCTGACCATCTTTATTCTGATAACTTCCAGTCTGGATTCGACCTTCAACAGCTATCTTTGTTCCCTGATGGAAATATTTTTCAGCAAATTCACCACTTCTTCCAAATGCAACGCATCTGATAAAGTCTGCTGTCTGCTGATCTCCATCTCGTCTAAATCTTCTATCTACCGCTAATGTATATCTAGCAATCGCCAACTGGCCTTCTCCTGCTGTGGAATATCTCACTTCAGGATCACGGGTAAGTCTACCCATTAAAATAACCTTATTCATATTATCACTCTCCTAATCCAATGATTAAGCTTCTTCAACAGAAACTGTCATGAATCTGATAACATTTTCACTAATACGAAGCTGGCTTCCGATTTCGCTAGGTAAGTTTGTGTTATCAGTGTCAATAGCGATGAAGTAGTAGTAACCTTCAGACATCTTCTTGATTTCGTAAGCTAATTTCTTCTTACCAGCATCTTCGATGTTTGTTACAGTGCCACCGAACTTTTCTACAAGAGCTTTTACCTTCTCTACTGTAGCTGTTCTTTCTTCATCTTCTAACTTTGCACTAACAACAACTGTTAATTCATATTTGTTCATGCTTTCTACCTCCTTTTGGTCTCTGGCTTTTCCCTTAACGAAAAAGCAAGGAATTGATGTGTTTTAACATCTTTTGTGTAATTAATATATACCACGAAAACCTATGATACCATAAAAAAAGCCCTTACGCAAGGGCTTTTTTACAAGTTTTTCTTATTCCAAATTCAACTTCTTATCTAACATATGATGTGTAATCAATGTATAAACAATCGCTTCGACTCCCATCAACACAATTTCATATATTATAACGTAATGGTATGCCTGCAGGTCACTCATTTTCTCCAGTCCATCTGTGTTTCCGGCGAAAACCACTACAAGTGTTATGATTCCGATAATCTGATTAATCATATAAATTACAATATAAGTAACAAATGCTCCAATAACCGGGTGACCATTCATTCTCTGTCCGATGCTGAAACAGGTATACGGTAACAGAATTAGGTTATAGATTCCAATCAGAACCAAAACAACTCCCGCCAGGATTTCCGGGCCATAACCTTCTTCTAATAGCTGTCTCAATCCTTTAACCACTGTATTTACTTCTTCTGTAACACCTTCTCCGGCCCCCATAACAAACAAAGAAGCCATTACAACAACACTACTAACGACAATCCATGTATAACTAACAACCACTTTACTATACAGATGCTGCTTTGTCGTCACCGGAAGTGTAAACGATAAATACGCCTCATCTTTTAACATATTGTCATAGAAACGCTTAATGATAAAGATTACTGTTAATGCGAAAACCGCAAAAATAGACAAAATATATGTCACCAATAAAAGTCCACTGACAAAATTATAAACAATGTTTTCGCCCAATACTTCTCCAAGCTGACTGTTATCTTCAATCATCAAAATAATCTTATTCATTACAGTCAACACTGCCAGAACAATATACAAAGGAATCATAAATCTGGCTGTGGCAATATATTCGTTTTTGATTAATTTCTTTAACATCTGAATACCTCCCTAAATAATTCATCTACTGACTTTCCTCCCTCATCACGAATCTGATCAACGGTTTTCTGAAGAATCAGTTCTCCTTCTCGAATCATTACAACTTCATCCAAAATATTTTCAATATCTGCAATCAAATGTGTTGATAAAATAATGGATGCCTTTGGATTATAATTAGTAATAATTGTATTTAAAATATAGTCTCTCGCTGCCGGATCCACTCCGCCAATCGGTTCATCCAAGATGTACAAATCTGCATCTCTGCTCATCACCAAAATCAACTGAACTTTTTCTTTCGTTCCTTTGGACATTGATTTGAGTTTATCCTTTGGATTAATCTTCAATTTTTCTAACATATGATATGCTCTTTCTTCATCGAAATTATCATAAAAATCTTTAAAGAAATTAATCATCTGTGCCACTGTCATCCAATTGTTCAGATAGGTCCGTTCTGGCAAATAAGCAACAACCTTCTTTGTTTCCACTCCTACCGGCAAACCATTAATTTTAACTTCCCCTTCTGTTGCTGTCAGCAAGCCATTGGTAATTTTAATTAATGTTGTCTTTCCGCTTCCGTTCGGTCCCAACAATCCAACAATTTTTCCGCTTTCCACAGAAAAACTCAAACCTTTTAATGCTTCTTTCGAACCATATCTTTTTTTCAGATTCTTACATTGAAAAACTGTGCTCATTTTATTCTCCCTCCTTAATCAATTCCATCATTTCTTCTTTCGTAAATCCCATTTCTTTCATCTGGGTGATATAAATACAGGTACTTTCCTGTGCTTTCTTTTCTTTAATCGTCTTCAATATTTTTTCATCCTCCGTAACAGTTCTTCCGGCAGTTCTATTTGTTACCACCAATCCTCTCTGCTCTAGTTCTGCCATGGCTCTTTGCATCGTGTTCGGATTCACCGCAGCTTCTGCTGCAAGTTCACGAACAGATGGCAACTTTTCTCCTGCGGAATACTCCCCGGAAATGATTCTTTGTTCAATCTGTTCCAAAAGCTGTGTATAGATTGGTCTTCCATTTTCAAAACTCCAAGCCATTGTTTCACCTCCTTTTGTATCATTGTATTAAGTGCTTAATACAATGATACACGCCATTTTTTATTCTGTCAACACTTTTTCTCATTTTTTAAACTACTACGCTTGTTTTAGAACTTTGCGTAATCAAAAAACAGCCCGCCGAAGCGAGCTGTCGTATATTATTCTTCAATTTTCTTCTTTACACTTTTTTCAAAAACTTTTCGTGGCATCATTACAATGCGGTTGCACCCTCGACATTTCACTTTGAAATCAGCGCCAACACGAATCACTTCCCATTCATTGGCTCCACAAGGATGTCCCTTTTTCAGCACCACGATATCGCCCAATTGATAATCCATTAATTTACCACTCTCCCAATTCCTACAATATCCTTAATGCTATTATATGTAATGGTTTTCCCGCCTTTTTCCACAACCTTTCCGTTTCCGGCATACATAGATACATGATAAATGTCCAACGTTCTTCCCGGAGTACTATATCGAACTGCATTGGCATAATCACCGTAGAAAATCAAATCTCCCGGTTTCATTCCGTCCAGTCCCAGATAACCATAAGAAACAATTTGATCCTTATCATTCAGGTAATCAAACATTGCTCCTGCCGAAAGCGGCCAATCAATACTGCTCAACTTCTTGTGATAATTTTTATAGGCCTTATATCCCTTCCATACCAACGCCGAACAATCGTAGTATCCATCAAACAATCTCTTTGCCTGACTATACTTCCAGTGATTTACAATATAATTCGCGCGCTTGATAATGGTCTTCATTCCTTTTGCAGCCACTTCCATTCGCCTTGTATAGCACACATTCTCAAAAATAATGTCTACATATACAACACCTGCTCTTTTCGCCTTGAAAGTTCCCTTGGAATATACTTTTACAATTTTATTATTTCTACATGCATACTGCACATCAATATTACCACATCCGGTAACAGTAAACTGTGATTTCTTCTTTGCCTTAAGTACTCCGGTACCTCCGGAAACCTTTGGAACCAAAGCCTGATAAGGAATCTTAAAGTTTTTTCCGTCAACCACAATTTTCATAGTCCCCTTACCGGCCTTAATTGCGTTAAAACCACGCTTTGTTCGGTAATTTGTGAAAGACAGTACCTTTGCGTCTATCGTCCCCCAATCAATTTTACTATAAGCAGTCAGTCCGCTAAAGGAAATATACTGCTGCCACTGACTTCCGGCTGAAATCGCTTTAAATACATTGAGTTTCTTTTTATTCACCTGAGGATCCGACACTCGCACATTTGTCTCATACTCCTGAACAGTTCCATCTTTCAGTGTAACTTTCGCTGTAACTTTTGTAGTTCCGGCTTTTAAAGTTTTTGCCGATACAATTGTAAGATGTCCTTTTTCTGCCACCGGCTTTTCCATAATTGTCTTATCTCCGGTTCCCCAGACAATCTTTTTCACCAGGCTCTCATCCAGGTTTGCCATAACAAAACGAATTGTTAATCCCTTCGCCCAGGAAATATATTCATAGGCCGGCTGATTTTTTTCTGTATATCTTCGAATTGCTATTTTTTTCTTACTGACTGTTTTTTCTACCATCGGCTGATCTGCAGAATTCACTTTCACCGTACAAGTTGCAGAACCACTAAAGGATTTCGCCGTAATCTTTGCCTCACCCGGATTTACCGCTTTAATCAGTCCCTGCTCATTTACTGTTGCAATATCTTTATTGGACGATACAAATCTTACTGTTTCTTTTGCTTCAGCTGTCAGCCGAAAAGTTTCTCCCTCGGTCAATACCTGAGCTGTTGCATTTAATTTTACATATCGATTTGGATCCGGCACGGTAACCGTACAAGAATAATATTTTGATTTATATTTTGCTGTAACAGTTGTAACACCACAATGCAGTGCCTTCACCTTTCCTTTTTTGGAAACTTTAGCTACAAAATAATTGGACGAATTCCAAGTCACGGTTGCTTCTACCGGAATGTTGAGCATTTTCAACTGAACACTTTTTCCTTCTTCCAGTGTAATTGCCGCTTGTGAGATTTGAATAATTTTCTTCTTTTTGGCAGCCCATATTTCCGAGCCCGACACCTGAAATGCCAGAATCAATACCAAAAGTACTGCCACAATTCTTTTTCTATTCATTCTTTCCATTTCTTTCGTTTCCCTTAAAATACTAATCCCTCCGTATTACTATTTCTTAATTTTCACTTTCTTAACTGCTGACTACTTCTTGCTTACAACAATTTTATTGTTAATAACCTTATATGCACATACGCGAACATACAACTTCTTCTGTTTTCTCAAATATTTATGAGCCACCTGAAAACTTACTTTCTTTCCTGTAATGATGTTCTTCACATAAACCTTTTTATTTTTCTTTGCATTTGTTTTCTTTTTATAAATACAAACAATGTACCCGTCAGCCTGCTTTACTGCCTTCTTCAAAGTGATTTTAATTTTTTTAGAAGATTTCTTCTTTGCTGCACTTTTCACTTTAACAACCGGACAAGTCTTCAAAAAACTCTTCTTTGTAACGGCCTTCGTTGTAGCTGGCACAGTTGTCTGCTCTGCTCCGGTGGTTTCCTCTGTTGTTGGAATTTCCGGTGCTGTTCTTGTTATCAAAATTGTTCCATTTTTTACAATTGCATAACGCACTTTTGTTGTGAGACGAATTTTTCCATCATCACTGGCAAAGGTCTGACGAATTGAATAACTTCCATCTTTTACAAAAACAATACGAAAAGCTCTATCCACATCATTTGCCAATATAATGGAAGTATTAAAACCGGAAATGTTCTTCCACGTTGCTCCATCCTTGTATTCTACGGACTGAATCCCCTTACTGTCAGAACCGTTCAGCGCTTTTATTTCCAGATTTCTTTTTCCTTTCGTTCCCTTTGCGGAGCTGCAATAGGTATCACTGGTAAATTCATAAAACGCTCCTAACGTATAAGCCTGTTCCACTTCTTCTTTTGGAGAAAAATACAATGCAATATTTACTCCGGGATTAAAGTCTACCCATTCCTCTCCCTTAGATTCTCCTGCTGCAAAAACACTAGTCTGTGCAGTCAGTACTAAAGTCATTGCTAAAAGTAACGCTAATAGTTTCTTTCTCATCCTTATACTTCCTCCTTCAAAGCATCCGGGCTAAGCAACCCGCTATGATTTTCATACAATTTCTCCTCATAATACGGAGAAACAACTGTTAATATTTCCTGATAAAGATACTGGTGTAATTCCTCTGTCAGCATCTTTGATTCTTCATAAAGCTTCTTTGCGATATCCATGATTGAAAAACGATATACTTTTCCGTATCGGATGCTTCCATCTTCTAATTCCACGTATCCACGAACTGCATAAGTTGAGGTAAATGCAGAAACCGTTTTTACTCCGAACTTCATAGTCATAGCATAAGCTGTTCCGTTTTCCAACGATGATTCTAACCCCGGAACTTCAGCATTCTGTGTTGCTTCCACCGGCAATACATAGGGATTCTGTCCTTGTACAGTCATATCATCTTCTGTCACTCCGGTATCCTCTGTCCCTTTAAGGCTCCACAATGCAAAAACAATCCCCTTGGATGTAATTTGCTTTCCGTCAATTTCCTGCAACGCAGAGGCTACAATCCGATATCCTTCATATTTCCCGCTAATCTGATATCCTTCAATAGTAATTCCCTCTTCTTCCGATGGCTGTTCCACTTCCGGTGCATCAAAACTAATAGAAAACTTTCCATCCTTGATGGTTACGTAACGGGTTCGACACGCTACATATGTAGAATGGTCGTTACTAAGGAAAGAATTTGAAATCACATAGGTTCCTTCCTGTAAAAAAGTTACCCGAAAATATTGATCCACATTATTGGCAAAAGAAATCTCTACATTATATCCTGCAATATCTTTCCATTGAAGATCTTCTTTATCTTTAAACTCAATTGTTCCCACTCCACTTTGAGCAGTTCCTGTAAAAGGCTTCACGGTTAAATCCCGTTTTCCAACAGCATTCTTTGCTCTGGAACAATATGTATCCGTAATAAAAACAAATGGTTCCCCTAACTCATATTTTCCTTCCGTGGTGTAAGTTTCGTGATAAAAAGCAATATTCGCCCCAAACGTATCATACTCCCAATCAGCGCCTAAATCTCCAAGTTCTGCCATTGTAGTCCATTGGGCGGTAAATACAAGTGAGAGAATCAAACAAATCGCAACAATTTTTTCTCTCATATTCACATACCTCGTTTTCCCATAGTTATGTAAATTATAACACATCTTTTTTCAGAATCCTAGACAAAAAAGGAAGTATAACTCGTATACTTCCTTAGAGAGGCGAGTACCAGATTTGAACTGGTGATAGCGGTGTTGCAGACCGATGCCTTACCACTTGGCTAACTCGCCATATATTCAGAACCCCTTCATTATAGCAAGGGTTCTATTTATCGTCAAGAAACAAGATTCTTAACGGAATGACTCCAAGGGGATTTGAACCCCTGTTACCGCCGTGAAAGGGCGGTGTCTTAACCGCTTGACCAT
>JAILRZ010000085.1 GCA_024697845.1 Eubacterium sp.
CCGCTAACTTTTTACTGGTTGTAACTAAAATCGATGATGCAAGTTCATCATGCTCTGCCTGAGATAATAAATCTGCAGCTACATATCTTGGATTTGCTGTTTCATCTGCAATTACCAGAATCTCGCTTGGTCCCGCAATGGAGTCAATTCCCACATAACCAAATACAGCTTTCTTGGCTAAAGCTACAAAAATATTTCCAGGACCTACAATCTTATCAACCTTTGGAATAGATTCAGTACCATAAGCTAAAGCACCAATTGCCTGCGCTCCACCAGCCTTATAAATCACATCAACTCCTGCTTCATTAGCAGCAACCAAGGTATTTGGATTTACCTTTCCGTCTTTTCCCGGTGGCGTAATCATAATCAACTCTTCTACTCCCGCAACTTTGGCAGGAATAACATTCATCAGCACGGAAGAAGATAATGCTGCTTTTCCCCCCGGTACATAAACACCAACTTTGGAAATTGGGGTGACTTTCTGACCTAAGATGGAACCGTCCGGCTTGGAATCAAACCAGCTATACTGTTTCTGCTTTTCGTGATATTCCCGAATATTCTTAATAGAACGCTGAAACATTCCGATTCGATTCTTATCTTCAATTGTTTCGTAAGCTTCTTCAATTTCTTCCTTTGTCACACGAATAGTTTCACTATTTAAGTCAGCGCCATCAAAACGCTTTGTGTATTCGAATAAAGCTTCATCGCCACGGCTCTTAATATCTTCTAAAATATCAGCCACGGTAGACGCATACTGTTCGTAATTGTTTGGACTACGTTTTAATAAATCGTCCAAAATATTCTGTTTAATATCATTATTTAATTCAATAATTCTCATAACAACCTCTTTTCTAAATTACTGGATTGTTGCTTTTAAGTCCGTAATTATTTTTCTGATTCGTTCATCTTCCATCTTCATGCTTACCTGGTTTACTACCATACGTGCAGATAATGGACAAACTTCTTCCAGGACACCCAGTCCGTTTTCTTTTAATGTTGTACCGGTTTCCACAATATCAACAATCACTTCTGATAAACCTACAATCGGAGCAAGTTCTACAGAACCGTTTAATTTGATAATTTCTACAGTCTGATGTTTTTTATTGTAGAAATAATCTTTAGCAATTTTCGGATACTTGGAAGCTACACGAATCATTTCATGATTCTTTAATAATTCTTTTGCAGATTCCGGACCGCAGACACACATTCTGCATTTTCCAAAACCTAAATCTAACACTTCATATAAATTGCGATCTTCTTCCAGAATGGTATCTTTTCCAACAATACCAATATCCGCAGCACCGTATTCCACATAAGTTGGAACATCACTGGCTTTTGCAAGAAAGAATTTCAATTTTAATTCTTCATTGACGAAAATTAATTTTCTTGTTTTTTCATCTTTCATTTCTTCACATTCAATGCCGATGTTTTCAAACATCTTCATTGCAGTTTTTGCTAATCTCCCTTTGGCGAGAGCGAATGTTAAATATCTCATTTTGTTCTCCTAATATTCTGTTGCACCGTTTTTAGAAACATAAGTGATGCCTTTGGCACCGTCTTCTTTTTTGAAGGTTACATATTCTTCAATCGGAATCTCTGCTTTTTTGGAAATGAGTTCCGTATCAATTCCATCCTTACGATATTCTGTCGCAAGCTGTAAAGCATATTTTCTGAATTCCGGTTCGTAAACAAGAACCTGATAACCATATTCCTGATTTGCTTTTTTAGAATCTCCACTGAGTGCAATCATAATCTGATCCATATAAACGGCAAAACCGATTGCAGGAGCGTTTTTTCCAAACTGTCCTAACAATTGATCGTATCGACCGCCGGCTACGATATGATTTCCTAATCCATAAGTATAACCTTTAAAAATAATTCCGGTATAATACTCATAATTGCTAACCATTCCCAAATCGAAACTGATATATTTGGATACTCCATAATCTTCTAAAATAGAATACAATGTTTCAAGACGCTCAATTGCTTTCTGTGCAGTTTTGTTAGTTGTTAACTGTTTTGCAGTTTCTAAAACATCAACGGAACCAAATAATGAAGGAAGCTTCAATAATGCTTCTTTCACTTCTCCGCGAACGCCATGTTCATCCAAGAGTTCTTCTACTCCAAAGTTGTTTTTGTTTTCAATGCGAATTCTTAACTCTTTCTCGGTTTCTTCGTCCAGTCCGCATTCCTGTAATAAACCACCGTAAAAGTCCGCATGACCGATTTCAATTAAGTACTCTTCCAATCCCACAGCCTTTAAGGATTCTGAAACCAATGCAATCATTTCTGCATCTGCTTCTACTGAATCATCATTAATCTGTTCGCAACCAAGCTGAGTGATTTCCTTTAATTTTCCCTGTAACTCTGAGTTGTTAATATAAGTGTTTGCATTGTAGCAAAGCTTTACCGGAAGATTCACATCCATATAGTATTTCGCTACCAATCTTGCGATTGATGGAGTCATGTCCGGGCGAAGAACTAAGGTGTTACCTTCGCGATCAAAAAACTTATATAAGTCCTTTGAAGGAACAGATCCTCTTTCTGCACTAAATATATCAAAAAATTCAAATGTCGGTGTCTGAATATTATGGAATCCATAACGGTTAAATACCTCATTGATTTTTTGTTCTAAATTTAATTTTACGGAACATTCTTTCCCATAAATATCCCGTACTCCTTCAGGAGTATGTAATAAAACTTTGTTCATAAATACCTCTCTACTTTATCGCTTTAAAGTGCTAATTCGCTACCTTGTTATCAAGATGAAACAGAGTATACAATAGATTTCATAAAATGTCAAATTTAATTTTCATCCCGACTTTCTAAATCTTTTTGAATTCCTTTTAGGTAATGAACAAGAAATCCCGGGGCTGAATAAATCTGATAGTCCTGTTTTAATTCATCCTTTGTAAAACTTTTTCGTCCCCCCTGAAGACTTCGTTCATAAAAACGCTTAATCTCAGCAAAAGGAACGTAATAAGTTTCATCGAGTTTCGAATAATATAGAAGAATAAATGAAATACCACCCTGTTTTTCAAAATCTTTCATAAATTCTATCTGATGTTGATGAATGTTCATCATTGGAAAGGTTGCACTGGCACACTCTTTCGCGTCAAAACAAACGGGGATTCCCTGTACGGTTCCGATATAATCTACCGTACTTTGTTTTTCAAAATAAGCCAATGTAATATGTCTGGTTGCCGCATCAATCTTTACCGGTGTAATCGGTGTGGGGATTTTCTGAATCAGAGCCAGTCCTTTGGAACGGTAGTTCTCATTGGTCATATTAATCATTTCTTCTAATGTTGAACCACGAAGTCCTCTAGAATTCCATGTACTCATAGGCCTTCTCCTGTTAAAACTTCCTCAAATATAATCGGAGGTTCTGCTTCTATTTTCTGATTGCTTAATGCTTCCAGTTCATCAGACAAAGATGGAAAAACCATCTGCCAACTGTGAAGCATTTGATCTTTGATTCCGTATTTTTTTTTAAATTCATCGTTAATAAATCTATTTCCATATTTGTAGTCTCCTACAATTGGATATCCAACGGAAGAAAGATGTGCTCGAATTTGATGCGGTTTTCCTGTAATCAAATGAATCTTAACTAAAGTGAATTTTTTATTGGAACGAATTGGTTCATATTCCGTGGCAATCGGGCTTCCTTTTGTCGGATTGGAAGAAACCGAAACTTTATTGGCTTTTTCATCTTTATATAAGTAACCGGTTATTTTCTTCTTTTCAGTTAATTCTCCGTGAACCACTGCCAGATAGTATTTTTGCACGGTACGTTCCTGAAGCATCTCAGCCATTTCCTGCAATCCTTTTAAAGTTTTACCTGCAACCAGTAAACCGCTGGTATTTCGATCCAATCGATTGCAGATAGATGGTTTAAAGGTGGATAATTCATTTTTGTCGATTTTACCCTGATGAACCAGATATGACAAAATGTATTCGTTGGCCGAAATATCGGAATCTTTTGCTTTTTGGCTAAGCATTCCTGATGGTTTATTGATGATCAGGATATGTTCATCTTCATAGATAATATCCAACGGAATTTCAGGGACGATAGGGATTGTTGATTCTCCTTTAAATTTCGCAATGGTTTCATCTGCCATAAAAATCTTAACCACATCGCCTTCTTCTAGTTTTTCTTTTCCGTCCGATTTTTTACCATTTAAAGTAATATTCTTTTTACGAAGCATTTTATAAAGAAAACCGGAGCCGGCTTCTTTAAAATATTTAAATAAAAATTTATCAAAACGCTGTCCGGCTTCATTCTTTCCGATTTCTATTTGTTGCATTGTAATTCCTTTATCTCTTTCTCTGTTAATGGTCTGAATTGTCCCGGTTTTAATGTGGAATCCAATTCTAATGGACCCATTGATAATCTCTTTAAATAGATGACCGTAAGACCAAGTGTTTTAAACATTCGTTTTACCTGGTGATATTTTCCCTCGGTTATCGTAATGTATGCCTTATGATTATCTTCCAGCAATTCCAGTTTTGCAGGTTTGGTCAAATGCTTCTCACCGATATCTACACCTTCTTGAAATAACTGAATATCACTTTCAGTTAATGCACCATCCAATTCCACGTAATATTTCTTTTCCACATGTTTCTTCGGGGATAACAATTCATGGGATAATGCCCCGTCGTTCGTGATTAAAAGAAGTCCTTCGGTATCTTTATCTAGGCGTCCTACCGGAAATAGCCCATCTTTTGGTGTGACATCTAATAAATCCAGAACCGTTTGACAATGATCGTCCTTTACGGCGCTTAAATATCCTGCAGGCTTATGAAGCATATAATAGTAAAATTTACTATATTCCAAATTGATTCCCTGAAACTCTATTATATCATTTTCTTCATCAACATGATACTCCGGCTTCTTTAAAATTTCACCATTAATCTTCACTTTTCCTTTTTTGATATAATCCTTTACCTGACTACGGGAACCAATGCCCATTGTGGTTAAATATTTATCTAATCTCATCCCGAAAATCTTCTTTCTTTTGTCTTGTGTCCACCAATCATTTTAACATAATACTGCATGATTTTACAGCAAAGAACACTCCATAGCGTTGCTATAAAGTGTTCTTGTTCCCATTCATCTTCTTATAAAGCTTCATATAATTTTTTGATGGTTGCTTTTTGTTCCGGAGTCAGTTTTACCTTTGGTGAATTATCATCACAGGTATTTCTGTTTTCTACAATTAATACAGTGGAACCTTTTTCCGGTGTATGGGTATGGAATGTTCCTTTTTTAACATTATATAATTTCAGAGGTTCTAGCTTTACCGCTTCGATTTCTCCAATGGTATCTCCCTGACCACCTAAGAACAAGGTAAATTCTCCTGCAAGAAGAACAAATACTTCATCAGACTCATTGTGTTTTTGCATATCTTTTAACAAATCCACTTCCAGTTCTTCACAATAACGAAGTTCAGCGACTCTCCAGCTTTCGAAATCAATTAACGGTAAATAACCTTCTCCATCATAGCTGGTTACTTCCAAATGTTTCTGTTCAATCATGTTTACACCTCTGCAATGACTTCTACTTCACAAAGAACATTCTTTGGAAGTGTTTTTACGGCAACACAGCTACGAGCAGGTTTTTCTGTGAAATATTTTCCATAGATTTCATTAAATGCAGCAAAGTCATTCATGTCATCTAAGAAACATACGGTTTTCACAACATTTTCATAGGAAGAACCAGCGGCATCCAATAACGCACCCAGATTTTTCATCACCTGTTCTGTCTGTTCTTCAATGGTTGTACCAACGATTTCTCCGGTTGCAGGATCTAACGCAATCTGTCCTGATGAGAAAAACAAGTTTCCTGTAATAATTCCCTGTGAATATGGTCCGATGGCTGCAGGAGCCTTTTCTGTACTAATTTTTTTCATTGTAACGTTCCTCCTAATTTCCTGTTTGTAATCGATAATACGTGCCTTGTTTTGCCATAAGTTCATCATGGCTTCCACGCTCTATTATTCTACCTTGTTCCAGTACCATAATGCAATCACTATTTTTAATTGTTGACAAACGATGGGCAATGACAAAAGTGGTTCTTCCCTTCATCAAAGAATCCATTCCCTCCTGCACCATACGTTCGGTTCTGGTATCAATGGATGAAGTCGCCTCATCCAAAATCAAAGCTGGCGGATTTGCTACTGCAGCTCGGGCAATTGCCAGAAGCTGACGCTGCCCCTGACTAAGGTTTCCGCCATCCCCCGTAAGCATTGTATTATAGCCATCCGGAAGTCTACGAATAAAACTGTCGGCATTGGCAAGTTTTGCAGCTGCAATAACTTCTTCGTCAGTAGCCTCCAAATTTCCGTAGCGGATATTTTCCATTACAGTAGCTGTAAATAAATGAGTATCCTGCAAAACCATTCCTAAAGAACGACGCAAATCCGCTTTTTTGATTTTATTGATATTGATTCCGTCATAACGGATTTTACCGTCCTGAATATCATAGAATCGATTAATCAAATTTGTAATCGTTGTTTTTCCTGCACCTGTTGAACCGACAAAAGCAATTTTCTGTCCCGGTTCCGCATACATTTTAACGTCATGGAGAACAATCTTTTCATCGTTATAGCCAAAGTCCACCCCGTTAAAGACAATTTCTCCCTTCATCTCAACATAAGTGGTTTCTCCTGTTTCTTTGTGATAATGCTTCCAGGCCCATAATCCTGTACGTTCCTTGCATTCCACCAGACGTTCTCCTTCTTTCTTGGCACGAACCAGAGTAACATATCCATCATCCACTTCCGGTTCTTCATCTAACAACTGGAAGATTCGTTCCCCTCCGGCAAGAGCCATGACGATACTGTTAATCTGCATGGTAATCTGGTTAATTGGCTGGGAAAACTGTTTATTAAAGGTCAAAAAACTAACTAACGCACCGGCTGTCATCGAAAAACCCAAAGGATGCACAATTGCCAATACAGCACCGACACAGGCACACAAAACATAACTCACATTTCCAAGCTGTGCATTACATGGTGCCAAAACATTGGCGAATTTATTGGCGTTGTTGGCTGAGACACATAACTGGTCATTAATGCGATTAAACTCTTCAATAGCCTTTTCTTCGTGACAAAAAACTTTAACAACTTTCTGTCCGGAAATCATTTCTTCAATATATCCGTTAACAGCACCCAAATCCTTTTGCTGTGCAACGAAAAAGCGACCGGAAAGACCGGTTAAGGTTTTCGAAACAAAAAGTACTACACCAATCATCAGAAGGGTAATGATTGTCAACGGAACGCTCAGCATCAACATCGAACCAAAAACACTAACCACGGTAATTGTACTGTTGATCATTTGTGGCATGGACTGACTAATCATCTGACGTAATGTATCAATATCATTGGTGTACAAGGACATAATATCTCCATGGGAATGAGTGTCGAAATACTTAATCGGTAAGCTTTGCATATGATTAAACATTTCATTTCGTAATTCCTTTAATGTTCCTTGAGTTACGAATACCATAATTTCTGCCTGAATCAAAGCTGCGATAATTCCCAGACCGTAGAATCCAGCAACTTTTAACATGGCCTGAGCTAAATCAGCAAAGGTTTTCTCGTGAGTGAGAATTCCCTGAATATAATCATCCACCAGAGATTTAATAAACCAGGTTCCCTGAATGTTTGAAAAAACGCTGGCAATAATACAAAGAAGAACGATAATCAGGTGCAACGTGTAATGACGTCCCATAAATTGAAAAATTCTTTTGATGGTTCTTGTTGGATTATTAAGCTTTGGTCTTGGTCCACGGGCACCGCCACGCATTCCTTTAAATTCTTTTACTTTCGGTTCTGCCATTAACGGGCACCTCCCTTCTTATCAAAGTCTCCGTTATCCGTTGTCTGCTGTGTATAGACTTCTTTATAGATTTCATTATTTTCCAATAGTTCCTGATGAGTTCCGATTCCACTGATTTTTCCGTCGTCTAAAACGATGATTCTGTCAGAATCCTGAACACTGGAAATTCTTTGAGCAATAATTATTTTTGTTGTATTTGGAATAGTATCGCGGAATGCCTGGCGAATTTTTTGATCAGTTAACGTATCTACAGCACTGGTGCTGTCATCCAAAATTAATACTTTAGGTTTTTTAATTAATGCTCTGGCAATACATAAACGCTGACGCTGTCCTCCTGAAAGATTTGCTCCGCCCTGCTCAATGAAGCTTTGATACTTCTCAGGCATTTTCTCGATAAATTCATCTGCACATGACAAACGACATGCTTCTATACATTCTTCTTCAGTTGCATTTTCATCGCCCCAGCGAAGGTTTTCTAAAATCGTTCCTGAGAACAGAACATTCTTTTGTAATACAACACTAACTTCTTTTCGCAAGGTTTCCAGGTCATATCTACGCACATCCTTTCCACCTACAAGAACTTCTCCGGACTCCACGTCATATAATCTGGAGATCAAATTGACCAGACTGGATTTTGCACTACCGGTTCCCCCTACAATTCCGATGGTTTCACCAGACTTAATCTTTAAATTGATATTTTCCAAAACCGGTTTCTCACTGGTTTGATTATATCGAAAAACCACATCTTTAAATTCGACTTCTCCATTTTTTATGACGTGGAGTCCGGAGAAGTTCTTGTAGGTGGAAAGGATGTGCGTAGATATGACCTGGAAACCTTGCGAAAAGAAGTTAGTGTTGTATTACAAAAGAATGTTCTG